>CAMOFS010000053.1 GCA_946613735.1 uncultured Lachnospiraceae bacterium
TGCTCAGAAGCGTGCAGAGAACATCCTTTCCACAAACTATGCTGATGGCACAGAGCTTGATGTATGGCTTTGCTCAAACGACTCTACAGCACTTGGTGTTGAGAACGCTTTAGCAGCTAACTACACAGGCAAGTACCCCATCATCACAGGTCAGGACTGCGACATTGAGAACACAAAGAACATGATCGCAGGCAAGCAGTCTATGTCAGTATTCAAGGATACACGTACACTTGCAAGCCAGGTTGTTAAGATGGTTGGCCAGATCCTTTCAGGTGAGGAAGTTGAGGTTAACGATACCGAGACATACAACAACAACAAGATCACAGTTCCTTCATACCTCTGCGATCCTGTATTTGCAGATGCAAATAACTACAAGGAGATCCTGATCGATTCCGGTTACTACACCGAGGATCAGCTTAAGTAATCCGAGTGATCTAATCACAAGCATTTTTACAGGCGGGTTTATAAAGCCCGCCTGTTTAAAAGTTAAATCTTGGTTCCACGGTTTTTCGTAAGAATTGGAGGGATATTTTGGGTAGAGTAATTCTCGAAATGAAAAATATTACCAAAACCTTCCCCGGTGTCAAAGCACTTGACAATGTTAATTTTAAGGTAGAAGAGGGCGAGATCCATGCTCTTGTCGGAGAGAACGGAGCAGGCAAGTCTACCCTGATGAATGTACTTAGTGGTATCTATCCTTACGGCACCTATGAGGGTGACATTGTTTATAACGGGGAGGTATGTCAGTTCCAAAAGATAAAGGATTCCGAAGAAAAGGGAATCGTTATCATTCACCAGGAGCTGGCGCTTGTACCTCAGATGACTATCGGTGAGAACATGTTCCTCGGTAACGAGAGAGGTACTAAAAACGCTATTAATTGGAATGAAACATACAGCGAGGCGGACAAATATCTTAAGATGGTTGGTTTGTCCGAGACATCTCGTGTGTTGATCAAGGATATAGGTACAGGTAAGCAGCAGCTTGTTGAGATCGCAAAGGCTCTTGCAAAGCACGCAAAGCTTTTGATTCTTGATGAGCCTACATCATCTCTTAACGAGACTGATTCAAAGGCGCTGTTAGACCTGATGCTTGAGTTTAAGAAGCAGGGTATGACGATGATCATCATTACCCATAAGCTTAACGAGGTTGTATATGTTGCCGACAAGATCACAGTCGTTCGAGACGGTTCTACCGTTGAGACTTTAGACTGTGCGACAGATGACGTTAATGAGGAGAGGATCATCAAGGGCATGGTTGGCCGTGAGATCACAGACCGTTTCCCGAAGCGTCATGATGTCAAGATCGGTGATATCAATATGGAGGTTAAGGACTGGACGGTTCATCATCCTCTGTATACAGAGCGCGTGGTCGTGGATCATGTCAACTTCAACGTTAAAAAGGGTGAGGTTGTCGGTATCTACGGACTTATGGGCGCAGGCCGTACCGAGCTTGCCATGAGTATGTTCGGTAAGTCATATGGTACGGATATCAGTGGTACCATGATGCTCAACGGCAAAGAAGTTAACCTTAAGAATCCCCGTGAAGCTATCGATGCAAAGCTTGCATACGTTACCGAGGATCGTAAGGGCAACGGACTTGTTTTGGGCAAATCCATAAAGGTTAATACATCCCTTGCAAATATGGATGGAGTTTCCGAGCGAGGCGTTATTGATACCGATAAGGAATACAATGTCGCTGTTGAATATAAGGATAAGCTCAGAACAAAGACTCCTTCGGTTGAGCAGCTTGTCGGTAATCTTTCCGGTGGTAACCAGCAGAAGGTTCTTCTGGCAAAGTGGATGTTTACGGACCCCGATGTCCTTATTTTGGATGAGCCTACCAGAGGTATCGACGTAGGTGCAAAGTACGAGATCTACTGTATCATCAATGATCTCGTTGCTGAAGGAAAGTCAGTGGTAATGATCTCATCAGAGCTTCCCGAGACCATAGGTATGTCTGATCGTATCTATATCATGAACGAGGGTAAGTTCATCGCAGAGATGCCTGCATCTGAGGCAACTCAGGAGAACATTATGGCTGCGATTATCCAGTCAACAGGAGGAGGTGACAAGTCATGAGTGCAAAGATCACCGATGTTTTGAAAAAATACACGATGGCGATCGCTCTTGTGATCATAGTCATCTTTTTCCAGATCAATACCAGCGGAGCTATCCTGCTCCCTCAGAACATTAACAACCTTATCAGCCAGAATGCATATGTGTTCGTGCTTTCCGCAGGTATGCTTTTATGTATATTAACAGGCGGTAACATCGATCTGGCCGTTGGTTCCGTAGTCTGCTTTGTAGGTGGTATCGGCGCTGTAGTCATGCAGGCCAACATCCCCTGGATCGTGGCAGTGATACTGATGCTTGTCGGCGGTATCCTGGTAGGTATGTGGCAGGGCTTCTGGATCGCTTATATCAAGGTTCCGCCCTTTATAGCCACTCTGGCAGGCATGTATGCTTTCCGTGGATTATCCAACGTTGTCATGCAGGGTTATGCAATAGGTATCAACAACGAGACCTTCCTTAAGGTTTTCGGTGGCGGAGCTGATTGCTACATCCCCGATTTTCTGGGAAGCGGAGCCATGAACATCACCTGTATGGTTGTTGGTGTTATTGCAGTGGCGCTTTTGATCTTTTCCGTATTCAGATCACGTGCGGCAGCACAGAAGCAGGGATATGAGCTGGCACCTCTTCCCGGTGAGCTTGCAAAGCTTGTAGTAATAAGTGCGCTTGTTCTCTGGATGTTCTATAAGCTGGCTAATTACAAGGGTATCCCCACAGTACTCATCTGGGTAGCTATCGTACTTTTGGCATATACCTATATTACAGGTAACACACGTATGGGACGTTATCTCTACGCAGTAGGTGGTAACGAAAAAGCTACGATCCTTTCCGGTATCGATTCCAGAAAGGTATACTTCTTTGCTTACGTCAACATGGGTCTCATGGCAGGCCTGGCAGGTATCCTTACAGTGGCACGTGCCACCATGGCACAGCCTACCTTTGGTAACCTCTATGAGATGGACGCCATCGCAGCCTGCTTCATCGGTGGAGCAAGTGCATACGGTGGTGAAGGTAATGTCTTCGGTATCATAGTCGGTGCTCTTATCATGGGTGTTATCAACCAGGGTATGAGTATCATGGGCGTCAATGCCAACTACCAGACCGTAGTAAAAGGTATCGTTGTTTTGGTTGCTATCATCTTTGACGTACTGTCAAATAAAAAGAAAAAGTAAAGGGGAAGAGTCATGGCAAATAAATATATTGATTTATTAAAAAAGAATGCAATGCTCATAGTTCTTGTCCTGGTATACATCTTTTTCACGATTATGACAGGCGGTTCGATGTTTCAGGCAATGAACTTTAACGCACTTATCACTCAGAACGCATACGTATTTATCCTGGCAACAGGTATGCTGATGTGTATGCTGACCGGTGGTAACATCGATCTTTCATGCGGATCATTCGTATGTTTCTTAGGTTCGGTCGGAGCTGTTATGCTCGCGGTCAAGAATATGGGTACCGGTCTTTCAATATTGATCATGCTCCTTATAGGTGTTGCCTATGGAGCTATCCTCGGTTTCCTGATCGCTTATGTTAACGTTCCGCCCTGGATTGCTACACTGGCAGGTTTCCTCGCATTCAGAGGACTTGGTACAGCTATCTTATCCAACAACAGTTCCACAGGTAGTATCTCACTTTCCAACAACGAGGGATACATGGCACTGTTTTCAGGAAAGATTTTCGGCACTCCCGTAGGTCAGATGAATATCGTCTGCCTCATTGCCGGCATCGTAGCAGCAGCTATCGTGGTTTTGGTTAATTTTTCTACCAGAGCCAGAAAGATCAAAAAGGGCTATGAAGCTGATTCTGTTATTTCAGTTATTGTAAAGAGTGTTTTAGCTGTAGCAGTTATCATGCTCTTTGCATACAAGCTGTCACTTTCAGGTGGTATTCCTACAGTTTTGATCTGGGTTGTAGCTATAGTTTTAATCTACAGCTTCATCACCTCAAAGACCACGACAGGTCGTTACTTCTACACCATCGGTGATAATGCTGAGACCACCAGACTTTCAGGTGTAGACACAAAGCTGATCATGTTTTTGGCTTACCTTAACATGGCAGTGCTTACAGCGATAACCACTTTCCTCGTAACATCCAGATTCCAGGCTGCCAACTCTACAGCCGGAACATATTACGAGATGGACGCTATCGCAGCCTGCGTTGTCGGCGGTGTATCTGCTTACGGTGGATCCGGTAATATCTTTGGTATGGTTGTAGGTGCTACACTTATCGGTGTTATCAACCTCGGCATGTCCCTTATGGGAGTTAATGCCGACTGGCAGAAGATCGTTAAGGGTCTCGTACTTTTGGCAGCAGTTGTATTCGATATTCTTGCAGCAAAGAAGAATGCAACAAAGTAATTTCCGTTAGGAGTTATATCTGGGGGATCGGCTTATGCCGGTCCCCTTTTTTCGTTGTTTTACAACTTCATAAAACTCTTGAAAATAACCATAAAAGAGATTAAAATATAAAAGGTTAATCAGAATTAAGGAGAAAAGAATATGGCTAATGAGATAAAAACTATCGGAGTGCTTACCAGTGGCGGAGATGCACCCGGCATGAATGCGGCTATCCGTGCGGTAGTTCGTGAGGCCCTTGTCCAGGGCAAGAGGGTTATGGGTATTAAGAGAGGATATGCAGGTCTCTTGCAGGAGGAGATCTCTGAGATGGACGCTCACAGTGTTTCCGACATTATTTCCCGCGGTGGCACTATTTTACAGACAGCCCGCTGCTATGAGTTTGTAGAGCCTGAGTACCAGAAAAAGGCTGCGGAAATCTGCCGCAAGCATGAGATAGACGGTTTGGTAGTTATCGGTGGTGACGGATCATTCAGAGGTGCACAAAAGCTTGCAGCTTTGGGCATCAATACCATCGGGCTTCCCGGAACCATTGATCTGGATATAGCATGTACCGAGTATACCATCGGTTTTGATACAGCAGTTAATACTGCCATGGAAGCTATCGACAAGGTTCGTGATACTTCCACTTCACATGAGCGCTGCTCCATTATTGAGGTTATGGGACGCGGAGCAGGATATATAGCATTATGGTGCGGTATCGCAAATGGTGCCGAGGATGTACTTTTACCTGAGAGATATGATTATGATGAGCAGAAGCTTGTTAACCATATCATCGAGGGCAGAAAAAAGGGTAAGCAGCATCACATTATTATAAATGCCGAGGGTATTGGCCATTCCGCATCCATGGCAAAGCGCATCGAGGCTGCTACCGGTATTGAGACGAGAGCAACCATCTTGGGACATATGCAGCGAGGCGGTTCCCCTACCTGTAAGGACAGAGTTTACGCTTCCACCATGGGCGCGCTTGCGGTTGACCTCTTATGTGAGGGTAAGAGCAACAGAGTAGTTGGATATGACCACGGAGAATTTGTTGATTTTGACATTGACGAGGCACTTGCCATGAAGAAAGATGTCAATGAATATCAGGTTAGGATCTGCAGAGATCTGGGCAATTCATGACAATAGAGAGTACCGCGAATTCAAAGATAAAGAACTTAAGAGCTCTGATCACAAAAAGCCGGTATCGTAAGGAGACCGGCTTTTTTATAGCTGAGGGTCCGAGGATGGTTTTTGAGACCCCGGCGGGGCTTTTAAAGGAGATATATGTATCGGAAAGCTTCGCAAAAGACGCCGAGTATGAGGGCTTTTTGAGTGAGGTTTCCGATAAGGATATTTATACCGTTACCGACCAGGTCATGAAATCCGTCAGTGATACGGTCACACCGCAGGGGATAATGGCGGTGGTTCAAAAGCCCAAGTGGTCTTATGACGATATGGCCGGCAGTGATGGGGCCGCACTCATCGTGGTTTTAGAGAGACTGCAGGATCCCGGAAATATGGGAACCATCATCAGGACTTCTGAGGGAGCGGGGGTGACAGGCATACTTGTGACTTCGGATAGTGTGGATGTCTTTTCTCCAAAGGTAGTCAGATCTACCATGGGAAGTCTCTATCGTGTGCCAATCATCATTACGGACGATATCAAAAAGGATATTGATTATTTTAAAACATCAAAGGATGTGAAGTTTTTTGCTACACATCCCGCCGGAAGAGCGGATTATGCATCCTGTGACTATACGGCTTCGAGCGCCTTTATGATCGGAAACGAAGGCGCAGGGCTTTCAAAGGAGCTTTCCAATCTTGCTGACGTTAAGATCACCATCCCCATGAGGGGACGACTCGAATCTTTAAATGCCGCCATGGCGTGCGGGATCCTTTTGTATGAGGGGGACAGACAGAGGAGGATTTAATGGATCAGGTAGAATTTTTAAAGCTTTGTGAAGGGGAGAGTATCGACACCTGGAATTCAGTTATGCTTTTGTACAGAGCGGCGATCAGGGAACTTGATACCAAAATACAGATATTAAATGAAGAGTTTAAGCAGACTCATCAGTATAATCCAATAGAATATGTAAAGTCCAGGGTAAAAAGTCCGGAGAGTATAGTAAAAAAGCTCGACAGATACGGCTATGATGATAATATTGAGAACATGGTTACCTACTGTAACGATATAGCAGGTATGAGAATAGTCTGCTCATTTACATCTGACATCTATCATATCGCAGATATGATAGGCAGACAGAATGACATAACGGTTATTTCCATAAAGGACTATCTCAGAAATCCCAAGGAAAGTGGATATAAGAGTTATCATATGCTCGTAACCATACCCATTTTTCTTTCGGATAAGGTCGTGGATACAAAGGTTGAAATTCAGATCAGGACCATTGCCATGGACTTCTGGGCTTCTTTGGAGCATAAGATCTATTACAAGTTCGAGGGCAATGCTCCGGATTATATCAGCAGAGACTTAAGAGAATGCTCGGGCATTGTTTCTATGCTTGATGCAAAAATGCTTTCGCTTAACGAGGCGATCATGCAGGCAAAGGCTGAAAATACTGACGGTGCCTATGAACAATAGCATGAATTCCATAGAATTAAAAGCATATGCAAAGATCAATTTGGGACTTGATGTGACAGGCCGTCGCGATGACGGTTATCATCTGGTTCGTATGGTAATGCAGTCCGTTGATATTTTTGATACTCTTCGGGTCACCAAAAGAGATGACGATGTCATCGCCTTTTCCTGCTCGGATCCCGCTCTTGAGACAGTCGATAATCTCTGCATAAAAGCAGCAGAGCTTTTTAAAAAGAAAAGCGGCTTAAAATCAGGAGTGGATATTTATCTTGAAAAGAATAATCCCGTTGCTGCAGGTATGGGCGGAGGAAGCACCGATGCTGCTGCGGTATTAAAGGGCATGGATCAGTTGTTTGCTCCGGGGTTTTCGCATGATGACCTTCTTAAAATGGGTCTGGAGATAGGGGCGGACGTGCCTTTCTGCATAGATGGCGGCTGCGCTTTGTGCGAGGGCATAGGCGAGGAGCTTACGCCGATCGATGGTATGGATCTTTTTGTTCTCATAGCCCGTCCGGATGTTCAGGTATCTACGGCAGGTATTTATAAGAGGCTTGACGCTATCATAAGCTACGACCATCCGGACATAGATGGGATGATAGACGATATTAAAAACAAAGATGCAAAAGCTTTAGGTGCCGGGCTTGGCAATGTTCTTGAATTTGTGACAGCGGCAGAGGTGGATGAGATTGCCGTGATCGAAGAGATAATGATGGAAAACGGGGCTCTCGGGGCCCGGATGACAGGCAGCGGTCCTACAGTGTTCGGAATCTTTTCAGATGAGAAAATTATGACCGACTGCAAAGATGTGATCGATAAAAAGGGGCTGACTTCCTTCATAAAGTGCACAAAAACGATGCAGCCCAAAGATATGAACCCTTAGACCGGGAGGACTTATAATGGAAGCACAGCCGTATTTGCCGCTCAGAGACGAGGTTTTTCAAACACTTCGAGACCAGATATTAAAGGGTGAGCTAAAGCCCGGAGACCGTCTTATGGAGATCCACCTTTCTCAAAAGCTTGGAGTCAGCCGTACACCGGTGCGTGAGGCTCTTAAGCTTTTGGAAAAAGAGGGGCTTGCTGTCAATATCCCAAGGCGTGGGGCTCAGGTTGCAAGGATGACTCAAAA
>CAMOFS010000054.1 GCA_946613735.1 uncultured Lachnospiraceae bacterium
TATCAATAGCCGGCATCTGCATATGCCCGAATTTATCCTCAATGGATCTGACCGGTGTATTCATAGTATAGACATGATGCAACAACTGACCGTAGTTCATATTTCCAAAGCTTAGATCATTGTCTATGGCTGTGACCTTTTCAATTATATAATTCCCCTTCTCATCCTTTTTATAGTCACATAAAAAGTTGGAAACATTCCTGTCCACCTGTCCGCAGATGATATCAAGCACCTGTAGTTCCATGATCTGCTTGTAAGCCTGTGGAGAATAGGAGACTTTTTTCCCCTCATCCTCAGCCTTGTAATACAATTCGCGCTGGGAAACACCCTTGGCATTATCCATTACGATACCGTTGATCTTTTTATCTCCTACCTGAACCTCTGCCAGCTTTGTGTCTACCACCAGATCGGATAGTCCAAGGGCTTCGGCAACTCTCCTGGTTGCCACATTTCGCTTTGTAATATCAGCCCCCTCACCGATCTTTGCCGATTTTATGGCAAGTGATCTCATGACACGATCTTTTAACATCTTCGAAAATGTGCGCGCAAGGAAAAGATAGTCACTCTGCTCCATTTGACCAAGCAGTCTTTTGTGTTTTTCCTCAAGCTCCTTGTATTCAGGAGTATTTCCCTTTTTTTTCTCTCTCATATGTCGAAGCTCTATTTCATATTTTTCTGCCTCTTCCTTTTGCTTTTCGTATTTCACCTTCAAGGGAGCCTGACTATCTTTTATATGTGAAAATATCTTGTTCAGATAATCGTTAACCTTTTCAAGTGTCATTTCCCTTTGATTTTTGTAGAAATTGACATAAAGCTGTTCAACCGGTTCCGAGTATTTATTGTCATAAAAGGTTCTCATATCCCGTTTCACACCTTCTATCTGTTTTTTACAGTTATCAAGGTAGGCCTTTTTTTCTTCATCTGCTCCCTCATACTCAGCATCTATCCTGTCAATCTCCGATTGAAAATATATTCCGGGATCTGCCGGAGGTACTTTTTCGTTTTGTTTGATGTACTGCCTGACACCGTTTTTTTCTATTACAATGAGATCCGAAGTGCCTCCTCCGTCTGACGAGACAATAACTCCATCCTTACCGTCTTCATATTTTTCGGTACGGATATCTGTCAGTACGCTGATCCACTTGCCATCCGCCGGGATTGTGTCAGGTTTTTCTTTAAGCTCTTTTATCCTCTCCGAAAAGAGCAGGGATTCCGTTGCTACCTTTTGTCTCAAGTCATTTACCATGGCATACCTGGCCTTGCCCTCATCCGTCCAGGGATTCTTTCTTTTGTCAAGGTATTTGTCACAGGCCTCTAAGGTATCCAAAAAATATGTGGTGGCCTTATCAAGGGCTTTCTCATCCAGGGCACCCTCAGCGGTCTTGGGGATGTCTCCCTCCAAAAAGCTATCCAAAGCAGCAAGCTTGTCGATCACTGGCTTCATATATCCCTTAGAAGGACTTCTGGTTGCCCTCTTCTCCTTACCGGAGGAGGTCTTGAAGAAATAAAATCCCTTTAGGATGTACTCTCTGGTATTGGTAAAGGACAAAAGCTTAGGTGGCATGTTCTCGCTGATCTCACCGTGGATCTCAGCGCCGGTTTCGACATTCCCCATTAAGTTATCATCAAAAAGGGCCGGTGCCACGTAATCCTCGGTTTCCGGTTTTTGAAATTCCATCAGATCTTTTTCTTTTGAAAGATCTCTAAATGAGTATAAGCTTTTATCTGACATTTCTAACCCCCTTTTTCTTTGTGTATAACCTTTCTCTCAAGTATATCCTCTTTTATTCAATTATACAATCATTTGGGAAAGCTTACCGATCCTTTTGGCTGATAATATTTACGATACCGTCGTAATCGAATTTGGCGGCTGCCTCAAGTATGCTCTTCCATCGGGCAGCTTCACCTTCGGGGATAGTATATCCCTTTACAGAATCTATGGCCTCCTCTATCCTGTCACAGTCCATATCCTTGGCAGCATAACGGATGGCACTGTAGACCTCATTTAAGTCTGTCATATCTATCTCGGGTAATTCCCCAGCCCCATCGGCATCATCCCTAAATACTGCGGACAGTCGATCCCAAAGACGTTCGTAGTCTTCTATAAAGCTCTTATGGTGCTTTCTGATATAAGCCGCATCATTCCTTTTTCCTGCATCCTCCAGCTTCTGGGCCTCTTCACCCAGATCCTCGGCACCCATTACACGAAGGGAGCTCTTTATGGTATGCGCCAGCAGAGTATAATCATCGATCTTTTCATTTTCAAAAAGGCTTTCCAGCTCTGCGGTCTTTTCATCGATGGTCTCATAGCCTATCTTAAGTATCTTGAGATAGTCCTCCACGCTTCCATTGTTTTTGATACCATTCATTACATTAAGGACATCTGAAAGCACATCAAGCTCCTCGGGCATACTGTCGGAAGCAGGCTCGGCATCATCATGGGACTCCCCCTTAGCCTCCAAAAGCTCCTTTGGAAGAAGGGTAAGCAGCATGTTCTCCAAAAGCTCGCTGTCAACAGGCTTACTGAGATAATCATCAAAGCCTTCTGCCAGATACTCCTCCTTAACTCCGGTTATGGCATTCGCCGTAAGGCAGATGACCGGCGTGGAAAGATTCATCGTATCCGACTGGTTCTTTAGCTCATGCAGGGTCTCTATTCCATCCTTGACAGGCATCATATGATCCAAAAAGATCACATCATACCTTTTTTTGCGAGCCATCTCGATACATTCCGAACCACTGCCGGCCGTATCGGTCTGCACCCCGGTCTCCTTTATCAGGTTTTTAAACACAATGAGATTCATGGGATTGTCGTCCACCACCAGCACTGATGCATTAGGGGCGTACAGCTTGGCCTTGTATTGTTCCATATTAGCTGTCGACTCATGATATGACTTCTCATAGTCACCGAGAGGCTCCCAATCCACCACGCCCTGCCTCAACTTAAAGTAAAAGGTAGAGCCCTTGCCGTAGGTACTTTTTACCTCCAGACGGCTTCCCATCATCTCCAATAATTCCTTTGAGATATTAAGGCCCAGACCGGTACCCTCGATGTTTTTGTTTCTCTTTTCCTCCACCCGGACGAATTTTTTAAAGAGCTTGGCCAGATCCTCCTGCCTGATACCAATGCCGGTATCGGAAACAGAGAATGTAAGGCAGACGTTTGACCTGTCTCCCGTAACAGGCTCATAACCCACGGAAAAGGTAACGCTACCTTCTTCGGTATACTTTACCGCATTGGTCAGTATGTTGGTGATAACCTGTTTGACCCGGCCCTCATCACCTCTGAGGCTTTTGGGTATATCCTCATCGATATCAAGGATAAGCTTAAGACCCTTGCTGTCCACCTTTGGCCGGATCATAAGCAGCACATCATACAAAAGTGCCGAAAGATCATAGTCGGTAACTATGATCTCCATTTTTCCTGTTTCGATCTTTGAAAAATCCAGAATATCGTTAACCAGACCAAGCAGGGTGAGTCCGGCAGTCCTGATATTGGCGGAATACTCTAAGATGTTTTTTTCCCCGCTCTCCCGAATCACCATCTCATTCATTCCGAGGATCGCATTGATGGGAGTGCGGATCTCATGGGACATGTTAGCCAAGAATGCGGATTTTGCCCTGTTTTCAAACTCCGCCTCCTCTTTTGCCTCCTTGGCATCATCCATATCTATGACCACGAATACAAAGAGAATGATATCCACCATCGCAATGGAGATATTTACCAGCGAAAGCCCATAGGCAACCAGCTGCAGGGCGGCAGCTATGAGCGGGGTAGCCGCAAAGAGCAAAAGCGGCACCCTGACCTTTGGCCTGATCCGGGATCCATACTGTATGATGATGGAAAGCTGGATCAAAAGCGTGAACATGGGAAGGAGCAGATAGTAAAAAAACAAGGGTCCCCGATGATAGGTGTTGGCGTTATCAAAATAATAGATAAAGCCTGTGTACTGGTTAAGGGTGATCCCGGCTACACCGATGGCTGCAATTGAGTAAACCAAAAATGATCGTTTGGGCCTCTCAGTTGTATCTCCCTCTGAAAAGAGGATGGCTGAGATGTACAGATTGAAACCGATAATGGTGACAAGCGGAAGTAAATACACCATAAAGTTGCTGACCCTGACCATCCACCATGCTGTCTGACCTTCTACGCCACGATAGATGTAGGCATAGCGGTCAAAGGTCAAAAGCAGGGTGGCACCAGCTTCCGTAATGATCATAGCTACCTTTTGCCTCAGGGGCAGGGTCCTGGTCAAAAACAGAAAAAACGTGATCATCCCACACATGCTTGCAAGCGAAAGCATAATACTCAGCTGGTTGTTTCTAATCAGTTCATACATATTCAGTCCTCATCCGTGTTGTCCGCCTGGTGTCACTTGTTCTCTATGACTTCCTCGCGCATATCAGCAGGAATCGTATCATCTGTTTCCGCTTCCGTCTCTTCTTTCTTTTCTTCCTTCTTTTCTTCCTCGCCTATGATATTGCCGCTGTCGTCAAACTCGAGCATCTCAATTTCCTTATGCTCCGTACCGGGGATATATCCACCATTTGCCGCAATGGTCTGAAGCATGGCGATCATGGTCTCCTCAGGGGTTGGATGCTTGCCAAAAGGATAAGTAATAGCGTATTTCGGCTCACCATTTTCATCATAGGCATCATCCGGAAGCAGCATATCTATAGGCTTTTGCTCCGGCATAAAGCTCTTGGAATCGGTACTGGTCCTGGTGATGGTCTTTACATTTTTCATCAGCTCATACAAAGGTATATCAAACTGTCCGTGAGTACTGTCTGCCGAAGAGGACAGATAGGTGCTGCTCATGGAGACTTCACCCTTTGAATCGGTCTGGTAGGACATGTTGGCGTAGGGATTGCGGAGGGTGATGTATTTTTCTCCGTCTATCTCCTTTGCTCCCAACACAGTATAGGCATGGCCTGAATTGAGGCCGGCGCTAGTGGAATCCCTGGTACCAAGGTGATAGATAAAATGATCAGCCTCGGCATTGCGGATAGCCTTGTAGATGTCTTCTTCGTCATCCAGGTCTTCTGCGGGGAAATCAAGATACTTATCCTGTGCAACGTATTCCGCAACCATGGGGTAATCAAAGGAGCCGGTAAGCATAGCAAACCAGAAGCCGCCTGTGCCGTACCAGAGGGATCCTATACCGGATCGTTTTATGGTCTCTTTACCCTTTTTGGCTGTCTTGAACATACCCACATGGGCTGCCGCCATCTCAATAAGCTGCATCCAAAGGGGACCCGCTGTCATAATGGTACCACCGGTCTTAAGACGGGGAACCACCTTGTCCACGCGGATATACACAGGTGCTCCCACGTCCTTGAAAAGGCGTACCGTAACGGTGCCGTCGTTGTTGTCCCTTATGATGTTTTTGATAGCCTGCGGGTCGTGATTTATCAGGCTGGTAGTAGCTGCCAGCATGTAGCAGTTAGAGATCTTACCCTGGCGCAGGTCATTAATAGTAGGCTCATGAGGGAAAAGAGGCATGTCGCGCATATCCACCCATTCCCTCATGATGTCGTTATTCATAAAGGCGTTCCTGGTGGCGCCGGGCTCTGACTTATCACCTGTAACCTCCTGTAGAGGCTTGCCACTGAAATCATACTGCGCCTTGAGTTCATCTGGGATATCAGCATACGACGGGATCAGTGACTTATCAAGGGTGGAAAGCTGTTCCTTGAGCGGAGCCAGCGCATCAGCGTGTCCGGCATTTACAGCAGCAGTAATGGCGTTTTTTAACTCCCTTAAGAGGACCGTCTCAGCCTCACAGCCAATGGTATAATGGGTCTGTATGGCGTATTCTTTTGCCAGATCCTTTACCGTCTTAAGCGCCGGTATATTCTCATCAAGAGCATTGGCCGCTGCCGATACATCCTTTTTAAACTCTAAGTTCAAAGCATCGCTTTTAGATGATATGGCCTCAGCGTGGGTCATGGATGTCTGGCCCATGCCCTTTGCCGTAAGCGGCATGGATTCCTTGGCATTCCTTATCTGGATCTTTCTGTAATCATTCCAGGCAGCCTTTACCTCTTTTTCAGCTGCTTCAATGGCGGCAGCATCATCATTCTTTTGGGCCACCAACAGCCTGGTCTCAGCCTCTGCCAGCAAAAGCCTGGCGGAAAGCTCTATCTCCTCCCTGGCCATGGCTTTTAATATATCATCAGATTTCCTTGTGGAACTGGCTTCATACCTTATACCTGCATTGATAACGGTGCCACTCTTTTGCGCAGTCCTTAAAAACCGCAGCTGTTCGCGCATTTCTATTATCTCATTGATCCTGGCAGCCGCAGTATCATAGGTCTTGTACAAACGAAAGTCTCCATCCGTCGGCCCCATGTACTCATAGTATTTGTAGTCGTGATATCTGTAATGCTCATTGAGGTTGGGCTTACTCATTATCTTCTTGTCAAACTCGAAATCCTCATCGGATTCCTCTGTTATGAGTCTGCCTAAGGCCAGATCCACGTCCACGCTTTGAATATCGCCCAGCTGATAATCATCTACAACCACTCCGTGCATGAGGTTGCCCTGTCTGATAGCCTCAATATCTATATCTAACTGAAATGCCTCTTCATGATCATCCATTATTTCGCCGGTGGACGGAGATACTCGATTGGCAGTGACATAGGCTTTTATACGATCATAGAAAAGCTCAGCGTCATCCTGGATCAACGCATAGCGGGCGGCATAGCCGCTGTAATCTCCCATGATGTTAATTCCCCTGACCTTATCAATGCAGCGGTATATGCGCATGTATTCTCCCAAATTAGCCCTGATATTGGCGCTGGTGAGCATACGTGCATCAAAGCTTACGGACATAAGATATCTGAAGGCATCATCCTCGTTAAAATTCCATTTGGCCGATTCCTGTACGATCTTTTGTACCTCGACAGTATCCGCCGTAGCAAGCTTGGTGAGGGCGCGCCCCGCATCTATCTTTGCATTTCTCCTTTTCTGCTCATCACTGGGCTTCCAGTGCTTTTTTTCACCGATACTGATGGCATCGTTCTTGTACTGTTCCTCATACAAAAATGATTTATCCACATAATCTATCTGCCCGTCACCGGTGGTAGCAGTCTTAAGTCGATCCTGTATGATCAGATCTGATATCTGCTTCTGACGTTCCTCCTGCCTGGCGGTCTTTTGCATATAATCCTGTATCTCACTCATGGTATACTCCTCCCCCTATCTACTAAATACTCTGGTGGCATGAAGCCAGCCTGAAAAATGAATCAGCCTTACCAAACATAGCCTCATATAGCTTTTCTCCACTTTCCGTGGCCAAAAGCATCTCCACCTCGGTATCCCCCGGATAATGGTCGCCGATGCGCTCAATGATCCTTCCCAAAAGGGATGCCAGATCCTTTGACGTGCCATTGTTGAAAAGATAATCAATGGAGATCGTTCCCTCACCCTCTTCTCGAAGAAAAGCTGCAGTCAAAACCTTTGCGCCGTCCATGATAACGTAAGTACCGGGCCACTGCTTATCGTATATATCTATGTCCTGACCCGACATCTCTGTCAGGGCATTTTTTGCCGCGGCCTTTTCTCTTCCATCCATTTCAAAAATGCAGGTGCCTTCTCCTTTTGCTTTGTCCACGCCCTTTTTACCGGCACCTGCGATCATCTCGGACAGCGTCTTTTTACCAAGAGGAATCTCATCCATATCTGTCTCAAAGCCGTTGTTGTTGAAAAATGGGGCGAGGGATGTCCTGTCGCCGTAATCACTGTACTTAAAATGGATCTCGCTGCAGCCTGACTTTTTCATATTTTGTACAGCGTCCTTAATAAGCTCCGTACCGACTCCCAGCCTTCTCGCTTCGGGTGCCACATATATGCTTAAAAGCTCAGCAGTTTTGTCCTTGGCTTTCCATGCCACGGCGCCCACAAGGCTTTGGGCAAAATAAGCCACCGCTCCCTTAAGCTCTTTTTTTTCAAATAAATAAAAATAATCTGCGGGTAAAAAACTGACAGCCTCCTGTACAGAGACCTCATCGAAACTCTTGATATTCATACTATCCCCCCCTTTGTCTGCGTAAACTCATTCCCTGACTTTTTAAAAAACCCGCCTGTCGGCTCGACAGGCGGGTAAT
>CAMOFS010000055.1 GCA_946613735.1 uncultured Lachnospiraceae bacterium
TCGGCACCCAGTTCTGGAACCAGGGCCGTACCCAGGAGATCAAGGATCGCGTGCTCCATACCTCCAGCAGTTCTTTTTCAAAGTGCGGTTAAGCCATGCATGTAGGTGAGATAAAAACAGCTGATACCGCCAACGGTATCGGCATGAGGGTAACGGTATTCGTGTCCGGGTGCACGAATAAGTGTCCCGGCTGTTTTCAGCCTGAGACCTGGGACTTTGGATATGGAAGAGAGTACACTCCCGAGATGGAGCAGTTTATCCTGGATGAGCTGAAAAAAGGTTACTATGACGGGCTGACGCTCTTGGGTGGTGATCCCATGGAGGAGTCCAATCAGCGCGGACTACTTGATCTGGTAAAGCGGCTTAAGGCAGAACAGCCGGATAAGACCATCTGGGCTTATACCGGTTTTGTCTATGACAGGGATCTGATACCCGGCGGCAAACGATACTTTGACATTACGGATGAAATGTTGGATAATATAGATGTTTTGGTAGACGGTCCTTTTATTCAGTCTCAAAAAAACATCAGGCTGAGATTTAGGGGCTCTTCCAACCAGAGGGTAATAGACCTGAAGGAAACAAGACGTAGAGGAGAGGTAGTGTTAGCAAAGGAGGGTGAATGATGAGCGCTGAACCTATCATAATAAGGATACATGAGGCGAATTCGGACGGCAATGGTACACCATGTGAGGTGGATATCTATGTTGACAGGGAGCCGTCGGAGGACGATATTTCCATAGTAAGTGATGCGATATCTGCTTTCCAGGAGGAGATGAAGGACAACTCCACGGAATGGGAGACCAAGACTCTCGCTCGGGTAGCTGCAGAGAAATTCATAAGCCTGGGATACAGCAGTGGGGTCGTTAAGCCTGACCATGTTATAGAAGTTAAGAGTATTTAGAGTTGATTTTTCGTTGCAAAGGCACCGTTATGCGGTGCCTTTTGGGTTTTTATGGAGGAAAAATGAGATTACTTCTGGCAGAAGATGAAAAGGAAATGTCAAATGCTGTTTGCGCCGTGCTTAAGCATGAGCATTTTTCCGTGGATGCGGTTTACGACGGACAGGATGCTTATGACTATCTGGAGACGGGTGAATACGACGGAGCCATTTTGGATATTATGATGCCCAAAATGGATGGGATCGAGGTGCTAAAAAAAATAAGGGCAAAGGGGATATCTACCCCGGTGATCATGCTCACGGCCAAGTCACAGCTGGATGACAAGCTAGAGGGGCTGGACGCGGGAGCCGACGACTATCTGACCAAGCCCTTTGCCATGAAGGAGCTTATAGCCAGGGTAAGGGCCATCACCAGGCGGATGGGAGAGGTGTCGGATAACGTGCTGACCTTTGCCGATATTTCCCTGTCGCGCAATACCTTTATCTTAAAATCCACATCAGGGGAGGAGCGACTGGCTAACAAAGAATTCCAGATGTTGGAGATGCTGATGGAGCATCCCGGTCAGGTGATATCCGCCGACCAGTTCATGGACAGGATCTGGGGATATGACACCGATACTGAGTCAAATGTGGTGTGGGTAAATATTTCCAACCTCAGAAAGAAGCTTAAAAAAATGGGGTCGACAGTGAATATAAGGGCAGCAAGGGGACTGGGGTACAGTATCGAGGCCGGTTAATAGGATCCTTCGCTACGCTCAGGATGACAAGAGGAGGGGGCGGAATGACAGAGGAAAGAAGAATATGATAAAAGGGTTGCGAAAAAAATTCATTTTGGTGGGAATGCTTTCAGTCATCATAGCAGAGCTTTTGATGATAGGTACTATAGATGCCATGAACTACAAGAGCACCCTAGATAACATCCGGGGACAGATGGAGATATTGGTGGAGAATGACGGCGATCTGTCTTCATTGCTGGAGAGGGATGGGGATCAGGGGATGGGTCCCTTCGGACAGGATAAGCCCGAGGAAGGCTCATTACCTCCAAAGGAAGGCTCATTACCTCCGGAGGACAATCCTACGAAAAAGAACTTCGGACACGGAGGGGGAAGAGGGATAAATGAAGAGACCCCCTTCATGCTGAGGTTCTTTACGGTGACGGTGGATGAGACGGGCCAGGTCACCGGCTGCGACACGACACATATCGCCATGGTAGATGATGCCGGGGCTTCGGAATACGGCCGGGCAGTGTGGCCCATAGGAAGACAAAGCGGCTTTTATGATGAATACTATTACAGCAGGACAGACAGCGGCCTCATCATTTTTTTGGACTGCCGGCCCGATATCACATCCTTTGAATCATTCAGAAACATAAGTATAGTAGTGGGCCTGGTGGGAGCAGTGCTGGTGCTTTTGATACTGATCCCAATCTCAGGCAGGGTACTGGCCCCTGTGGAGGAAAGCTACAAAAAACAAAAACGGTTCATCACCGATGCCAGCCATGAGATAAAGACCCCCCTTGCCATTATCTCAGCCGATGCCGAAGTGCTGGAGCTGGATAATGAGGAAAATGAGTGGATCGAAAGCATCAAAAACCAGGTAAAAAGATTATCCGAGCTTACGGAGAAGCTGGTGTTTTTATCCAGGATGGATGAGGGCGCGTCAAGCTTTGACATGACCGAGCTTGATCTGTCGGAGATCATGTATGAGGTGACAAAAAGCTACAAGCCCCTGGCAGAGACCTCCGGGAAAAAGTATATAACCGACATTGAATATGATGTGCTTATCACCGGAGACAAGGCCAACCTCACCCAGATGATCACCCTGCTAATTGACAATGCCTTTAAGTATTCCGATGATAAGGGAACCATCAAAGTGAGTCTCAAGAGAAGGGGCAAAAAGAAGGAGATCACGGTCTACAATACCGTGGATGAGATAGCGCAGGGTGACCTGGGTGTGCTTTTTGAGCGTTTTTACCGGGATGATGCATCCCGAAGCACTAAGACCGGGGGACACGGTATAGGTCTTTCGGTGGTGGCCGCCATAGCTGAGGCACATCGTGGGACTGCTACGGCAAGAAGCGAGGACGGCAGATCTGTTACCTTTACCATATGTATATAGTGTTTGTCACTTTTGCATGTGACAAACTTGCCTGATCCCCTGTCCCTTTTTCTGTTGAAAACGTTACATTTTTTTCATATAATGAAAAAGGGTTTCTTTGAAAAAGGGGGAGCATATGATCTATACAGTGACTTTCAATCCATCACTTGATTATATCGTTTCAGTCGATCATTTTCACCTGGGACAGGTCAACCGTACCAGCGAGGAGCTAATGTTTCCCGGTGGTAAGGGGATCAACGTCTCAATGGTTCTTAAGAATCTCGGCATAGACAGTACGGCGCTGGGCTTTATGGCCGGCTTTACAGGAAATGAGATCGTGCGTCTTTTGGACGAGATGAGTGTTAAAAGTAAGTTTATTACAGTAGATAAAGGTATTTCCCGCATTAATGTCAAGCTTAGGAGCGATGAGGAGAGTGAGATCAACGGCATGGGACCTGCCATTGATCACGAACACATCCAAAAGCTGTACAGCCAGTTGGATAGTCTTAAAAAAGACGACATCCTAGTGATCTCAGGCAGCATACCTTCGGTAATGCCGGAGACCATGTACAGTGACATCATGAAATACCTGTCAGGACGTGGCATCAGGATAGTTGTTGATGCCACCGGAGATCTTTTGATGAATGTGCTTTCATATGAGCCGTTTTTGATAAAGCCCAACGACCACGAACTGGGGGAGATCTTTGGTGTAAAGATCAAGACCAGGGATGATGTTATCCCTTATGCCGAGAAGATGCAGAAAAAAGGTGCGAAAAACGTACTGGTATCCATGGCATCAAAGGGAGCCATATTAGTGGCGGAGGATGGCAAGGTGTATCAGTCGGATCCGCCCAAGGGTGTGGTTAAAAACTCGGTGGGAGCGGGTGATTCCATGGTGGCAGGCTTTTTAGCAGGCCTGATCTATGGCAACGGCGACTATGACAGGGCATTTTATACAGGTCTTTGCACCGGAAGTGCGTCCGCCTTTTCGGATGAGATGGCTACGGAGGCTGAGGTGAGGAGCCTGTTGGCGCAGATGGGAAAACATTATTGACAGATTTAGGAGGCTTAGCATGGGATCGGAATATGACTACGTGGCGGTGACCGCCTGTGACACCGGAATAGCACACACATATATGGCTGCAGAGGCATTAAAGAAGGCTGCCGAGGCGGCAGGGCATACGATAAAGGTGGAGACTATAGGCTCATCGGGAGCCAAAAATCTGCTCACAGCTGAGGACATAGAGAGTGCAAAGGGGGTCATCATTGCTGCAGATTCCGAGGTGACCATGGAAAGATTTATCGGCAAGCCGGTGGTTAAAACACCGATAGCCGAAGGTATCGATAAGGCAGAGGAGCTCATTAAAAGCGTTACCAAGGCTCCGGTATATCAGGGAGGCGAGGTGCAGATGCTACCTGACAGACCGAGGGGAGGCGCAAAGATTGCGGCAGCAATAGTCGCTGCCTGTGGCGTGATAGCTGCAGCGGCATACTATGTATTTGCCGTAATGGGCTTCAGATTTTGATTTGATCCAAGAGGTTTTAAAATGAAAGAGTTAGTTATGTTATAGCAGATCCCCAGGGGATACATGCGCGTCCCGCAGGACAGTTTGTCAAGGAAGTGGGTTCTTACGCTGATACGAGCATCACCTTGGTTAAGGGTGACAAGGAGGTGGACGCCAAGAGGATACTTTCTGTGATGAGCCTGGGGGTAAAGCAGGGTGAACAGATCACAGTTAAGTGTGATGGTCCACAGGAGGATGAGGCCGCGGCTAATTTGGAGGAGTTCTTAAAGAGTAATTTATAATCTTTTCCTTCGGAGGAAGTAATATGGTCAGATATAAAGGAAAAAGCGTGTTTGCCGGTATAGCTATCGGCAAACTTGCTGTTTATCAAAAAAAAGAGAATACCGTGCGTCGTGAAAAAGTAGCTGACGTGGAGGCTGAGGTAAAGAGGTGGCAGGCAGCCAAGGAGACAGCAAAGGAGCAGTTGGGTGACCTGTATGAAAAGGCGCTGACTGAGGTGGGCGCTGCCAATGCAGAGGTTTTCGAGGTACATCAGATGATGCTTGATGACCTTGATTATGTGGAGTCCGTGGAGAATATCATTCGTACACAGGAGGTGTGTGCGGAATATGCCGTTGCTACCACGGGTGATAATTTTTCCCAGATGTTTGCAGCCATGGATGACGAGTACATGCGTGGCAGGGCAGCGGATCTTTTGGATATCTCAGACAGGGTGGTCAGTGTATTGACGGGCGCCGTATCGGGAGGACTTGATGCCACGGAGCCGGTGATCCTTTTGGCGGATGACCTGGCGCCTTCGGAGACTGTGCAGCTGGACAAATCACTGGTGCTATCCTTTGTGACCCGTCACGGCTCGACCAATTCACATACATCCATTCTGGCCCGGACAATGAACATCCCGGCCCTTATCGGGATCGACTTCATCGATGATATGAACGGCCATGATGCCATAGTTGATGGTTTTACCGGAGAGCTGATCTTAGATCCCGACCAGGCTACAGCCGATTCATATGCAGCAAAAAAGGCAGAGCTTTTGGAAAAAGAGCGGATGCTTTTGGAGCTTAAGGGAAAAGAAAATATCACTTTAGATGGAAAAAAGGTCAATATATATGCTAATATAGGTAGCGTAGCTGATGTGGCAGAGGTATTGAAAAACGACGCGGGCGGCATAGGACTTTTCCGCAGTGAGTTTTTGTATCTTGAGTCCGATACCTATCCCACAGAGGAGGAGCAGTTCAAGGCCTATAAGACCGTTGCCGAAAACATGGCAGGTAAAAAGGTCATCATACGAACCCTTGATATAGGCGCCGACAAGCAGGTGGACTACTTTAATCTGGCCCACGAGGACAACCCGGCCATGGGTTACCGGGCCATCCGTATCTGTCTGGACCGTGTGGATATTTTCAAGACGCAGCTTAGGGCACTTTACCGTGCCAGCTACTATGGAAATATAGCCATCATGTTTCCCATGATCATCTCCGTGGACGAGGTGAGGCGGATCAAGGAGATCGTCTCCGGGGTAAAAGCAGAGCTTACGGAGCAGGGGATCTCCTACGGTGAGGTAGAGCTGGGGATCATGATAGAGACTCCGGCAGCCGTATGGATGAGCGAGGAGCTGGCAAAAGAGGTTGACTTTTTCTCCATAGGAACCAACGACCTGACTCAGTACACATTGGCTATTGACAGACAAAACCCTGCATTGGATAATATACGTGATGCCCATCATCCCGCCATCTTAAGGTCTATAAGGATGACAGTGGAAAACGGTCACAAAGGCGGTGCGTGGGTTGGCATATGCGGAGAGTTGGGAGCCGACACCTCGCTTACTGAGGAGTTTTTACGAATGGGAGTTGATGAGTTATCTGTTAGTCCTTCCAGGGTTCTGGCAGTCCGCGATGCAGTCAGACGCATAGATCTGTCAAAATAGCATCAAAATCGGATTCCGACAAGGAGGGAGAAGTAAAAAATGAGTGAGGAAAAGACAACACAGACTACGGAGAAGCTTTCGGCGAAGAATATCATCGGATACGCCCTGGGGGATACCGGCGGAGTGCTGGCATTCGGCGTTATCAGTACATTTCTTAATGTGTACTACACCGATGTATTTGGTATAGATCCCGCAAAGCTTACGATACTGTTTTTGGTGGCAAGATTATGGGACGCTATCAATGATCCCATGATGGGAGCATTTGTAGATTCCAGGAAGCCCAATCCCAAAGGACGCTTCAGACCCTGGGTGTATCGGTTTTCATGGGCAATGATGGTATCTTTGATACTTCTGTTTTTACCCATCAATGACATCATCCCCAACTTTAACCACTACCTGTTGTATGCCTACATCACATACATCTTTTACGGCATGATGTACACCGGTGTTAATATCCCCTACGGCTCCATGGCTACGGTTATGACCCGTGATATCAAGGAGCGCTCCACACTTTCCATGGCTCGTACATTCGGTGCGGGTATCGGACAGATGGCAGGCTCCGTGATCCTGCCGCTGGTGGTATATTCTACAGCATCTAACGGAGCAAAGTATCTTGACAACCACAAGATGTTTTCAGCAATACTTGTCATCGTGCTGTTGCAGCTTGTTGCTTATCAGCTCAACTACAGGCTGACAAGGGAGACGGTTATCGCTCCTCCAAAGGAAAAGGGAGATACTGTATTTACAGTGCTTGGCTCTCTGGTTAAAAACCGCCCCTTTGTTACACTTTCACTGGCATCCATGCTTTTGATCGCCGGCAACATGTACTCCAATACAGCCAACACCTATCTTTTCAAGAACTACTATGAGGCACCCGGCATGCAGGCGCTTGTTCCCGTGGCTACATACCTGCCCATGGCACTCTTTATGCCGTTTCTTAATAAGCTGGTCTTAAAGTTCGGAAAAAAGGAGCTTTGTGCGTTCGGAGCATATTTGGCAGCTGCGGTTTATCTGATCATGTATTTTGTAAAGCTGCCCAGTGCGGTTCTGTTTCTGGCAGGTCTTTTTATTACAGGTATCGGCCTTACCTTCTTTACTATGGAGGTATGGGCACTGGTATCCGACGCCATCGACTACCAGGACAAGCTGACTCACAAGCGTGAGGAGGGTACGTCCTATGCCATTTTCTCCTTCTTCAGAAAGATGGGACAGACCATAGCAGGTGTCAGCTTCAATGCACTTTTGGCAGGCATAGGTTATGTGGCAGCTACCGCCGGAAGCTCTGAGGTAGTAAAGCAGACCACGGAGGTCAACAATGGCATATATACACTGGCGACTCTATTGCCCTTCGTGATGTACATCATCATGGCTTTGCTTTTGCATTTTGGATACAACCTTGGAAAAGATGAGGTTGTGGCTTTAAATGAGGAGCTTGCTTCAAGGAAATAACATCTCTTGCATATTTCCCCCGGATCTGTAGGATCCGGGGTTTTTTAGTTTGCCTATGTCAGTAAATAAGAGTATAATGTGTTTTATGATCAATATTTACAGGACAGACGACCGCATCATCAGTGAGATCGCAGATTATGATATTGGCTGCTGGGTCAAGCTTACGGATCCCAC
>CAMOFS010000056.1 GCA_946613735.1 uncultured Lachnospiraceae bacterium
ATATCCTATTACCATGATCTCCAACGGACCGGGCAGACACGATATCATCCATCGGAGTATATAATGAAAAAGATACGACAGATCCTGGCCATAGTGGGAGTGGTGCTTTTGGTGGCATTGTACGGGATGACCGTAGTCTTCGCCCTTTTGGACGATCCCAAGACCTTTCACATGCTTGGGGCATCAATAGCAGCCACGGTGCTTATCCCGGTGATCATATGGGTAATAGGTATTTTTGTCAGATTAGATAAAAAAGACAAGAAAAAGCAGTAAGTTTCCATCAAAGATGGCAAAGATAAATAGGATAGCAGGTGTTTACGCACCTGCTGTTTTCTGTTATAATCTAATGGATTGTGTAGTTTTATAGAATCGGGCTTATTATAGGATGGAAGAAAACAGGCAGAAAATAGAAATATTCAGGATATCGCACATTTTGATCCTGGTCATATATACTTTTTTCTCAATTATCCTCATTGGCGAGAGCCTTCTTTTGGGATGGGAGATCTGGGCTATTCCGCTTGTCATCGTTGGCATAGGTACCAGCTGGTGGCTGCATATCAGCCAGTCTATACAGGAAAAGACCAGACTGTGGTTTTATGCGGTGCTTTGGATGACGGAGTTTTTCTATTATGGCATCCATATCACCAGTATGTTTGATATGTCGGTGATCATGGCCGGTATCATGATGATATTTGGCATGACCGGTATCCTTCGGATAGTCACCTTTGCGCAGCTTACGTATTATATCACGTATTTTTACAATCTTTTTGTGATGATTTCAGATCCTGATACTGTATGGGATACTGTTACTGTTACCAGGATCATTCTGCATATGGTTATCATACTCATCCTGGGATATTTTGTCCGGGTCATTGTACATGAATGGGAATCAGCATCCATGGTGGCGGACAACAAGATCTTAGAGCTCAAGCAGGCCACTCACAGGATGGACGACTTCCTTGTGAATGTATCACACGAGATCAGGACCCCTGTCAATGCGGTCATCGGCCTTACTACAGTTTTGATGGAGAAAAAGGACCGGGATAAGGATGATATAAAGGGGCTTTCCGCTGTCAATTCCGCCGGGCACCGTATAGCGGAGCAGATCGGCGACATCCTTGACTATACCGAGATAGATATGGATAAGCTGGTGGTCACCAACGAGACCTATATGATGGAATCGCTACTCAATGACCTGGTGACGGACCTTTCCAATACCTTTCCCACGGATCTGGAGCTTATCATCGATGTGGATGCCAAGCTTCCCAGGGCTCTCTCCGGAGATTCCGTCAAGATCAAAAAGGTCATGCGCCATCTTATCATCAATGGCCTTAAGTTTACTAAGGCAGGCGGAGTATATGTGCATATCTATCCACAAAAGAGGGCTTATGGTATCAACCTTTGCATAGAGGTCAAGGATACGGGCTCTGGCATGGACAAGGATGAGATCAGCCATGTATTTGAGAGCTTTTACCAGTCGGACAGCGGACGTTCCCGCAGCATCAGCGGTCTCGGACTGGGGACATCCATCGTATACGGTTTTGTCCGTGAGATGGGAGGCTTTTTGACCATTGATTCCCAGGTGGATATGGGAACCAGTGTCTCAGTCAGCATACCCCAGTACGTGGTGGATGAGAACAACTGCATGAGTGTCCAGAATGCCAACGACCTTTGCATAGCTTCCCTGCTTCGATACCGTGCATTTACCGATCCGCAGATCCGTGCATTTTACAATGATATGGTCTTAAACCTTGCGGGCGGACTCAACCTGGCCTTTTATCAGGCTGAGTCCACTGACAACCTCAGGGATCTTTTGAAAAAATACAAGCTGACCCATCTTTTCATAGGATCAGAGGAGTACCGTGCCGAGCCTTCGTTTTATGAACGGGTGGCCAGGGATACCATCGTAGTAGTTATCGCCGATGGTGATTTCGAGCCCAGGGAGAATTCCAAGGTTGTGATAATCAGGAAGCCTTTCTACTGTTTCCCTGTAATCAATGTCTTGGATATGGATCTCAATCGTCCGGAACCCGAAAAAGATAGCAGACGTATGATAACCCCCTGGGTACATGCTCTTGTGGTGGATGACGAGCCCATGAACCTTATTGTTGCTGAGGGCATCCTTAAAAAATACTGTATGGATGTTACGATTGCCAATTCGGGTATGGAAGCCATTTCCCTATGCAAGGTCCATCCCTATGACATTGTTTTCATGGATCATATGATGCCTGAGATGGATGGTATAGAGGCCATGCGCAAGATCAAGGCTATCCGTCCCAATACTGTGGGTAAAAAGGAGACGCTTTTCATCGCACTCACTGCCAATGTCATCAGCTCGGCCAGGGATATGTTTATTTCCGAGGGCTTTGACGGCTTTGTGGCAAAGCCTATAGAGATCATAGAGTTAGAGAGAGTATTAAAACGTCTTTTGCCCGGGTCTGCCATCCAGTATGTGGATGAAAAGATCATGGACAGGAGTACAAGCAAGCCTCTCTATACTAAGTCTGATGATGTGCCTGTAAAGGAGACCGTAAAAGAGGAGAAAAAAGAGGATCCTGATGGCTTTGATCCCCTTAGGAAGGCAGGACTGAATGTGGATGAGGGCATATCCTATTCCCAGAATGATCCGGGCTTTTACGAGATGATACTCAGAGAATACGGTACCAAGGCTTCTGACAAGAAAAAAGAGCTCTGCGATTTTTACGAAGCTAAGGATTGGGATAATTACACCATTCGTATTCATGCTCTAAAGAGCACATCCAAGATGATAGGCGCCATGGATCTTTTCGAGACTGCTAAGGATCTGGAGGCCGCTTCCAAGGAAAAGGATGAAGAAAAGCTCAAAGGACACGAAGACTGCATGAAAAGGTATGATGAGGTTGCTTCAGCGATCCTTGAATATCTGAAGGATAAATAAGAGGTTACGGTTTGGACAAGATTAGGAAACTGATCAAAAGAATATATAACGATGAAGAGCGCGATATACAGGAGAGACTGTTTTTTGTCATCTGTGTTATCGGTCTTATTGCCTATACCTTTACGGTAATTGCGTCGATCTTTATCGGTGAGTCCTTGTTCAACATCATGATCATGTCAGTTGGTCTGTTGATTTTTTTGGGGCTTGTCCTGCTTACCTTCAAGTTTAAAAGGGTTAAGCTGGGAGAGTTCTTAATATCGTTTTTGATGGTGTATGTCATGCTGCCGCTAATATTCTTTACCGGAGGCGGCATTTACGGTGGATCGCCGATGTGGTTCCTGTTTGCCCTGCTTTTTGTCAGTATGGCGATACAGGGCAGGATGAGGGTGTTCTTCCAGGGCTCTGTTGCTCTGGTAGCCCTGGTAAGCTATTTGGTCGCCTACAGGTATCCTGATCTGGTGACCTTCCACACCATAGACATGGCCTATATGGATTCCTTTACACAGATCATTATCATCGGCTTGATGATAGTTTTTATTACCAGCATTACGATTTCCATGTATAGGAATGAGAACATAAGGGCCAAGAACCAAAGGGAAGAGATCGATGCTCTTAACCGGGCACAGAACAAGTTCTTTTCCAGCATGAGCCATGAGATCAGGACTCCCATCAATACCATCATAGGTCTTAATGAGATGATCCTCAGAGAGGATGTTTCCGATGAGATAGCGGAGGATGCGGGCAATATCGAATCGGCTTCCAAGATGCTTTTGCAGCTGATCAATGATATTTTGGATATGTCCAAGCTGGAGGCCGGAGAGATGAGGATCATCCCTTCCATGTATTCCACAGCTGACTTTATCTCTGAGCTGTCAGGGATGTTCTGGCTTCCTTCCAAGGAAAAGGGCCTGGAATTCATGATCAACGTGGATCCTACCATGCCGGTGAGTCTGGTGGGAGACGAGATCAGGATACAGCAGATAATCATTAATATTTTAAATAACGCCATCAAGTATACCAAGGACGGTTCCGTCACATTGTCGGTACAGTGTGAGCGTACCGGAGGAAGCCATGCCAATATTACCTTCTCGGTATCCGATACAGGCATAGGCATTAAAAAAGAAAGTCTGCCACATCTGTTTTCGGCTTTTTCCAGAGCGGACGAAGAAGAGAACAGATATGTTGAGGGTACAGGGTTAGGGCTTTCCATCGTCAAACAGCTTGTAGACCTTATGGGCGGCGAGGTTACGGTCAACAGTATCTATACCCAGGGTTCGACCTTTATCATATCCATTCCGCAGGAGATCGCTGATGATGCTGAGATAGGCGAGGTTGACTTTATGAACCGTCATATGGCCAACCGCAGGGAGGATTATTACCAGACCTTCGAAGCGCCTGAAGCCAAGGTTTTGGTGGTGGATGACAATCACGCCAATATCATGGTGATCAAAAAACTCTTGCGTGATACCAAGGTAATCATTGATTCGGCAGAGAGCGGTGCAGAAGCACTGTCCATGACCCTTGAGAATTCCTATGATGTTATCTTCATGGATCATCTGATGCCTGAGATGGATGGCGTGGAGTGCTTCCACAAGATCCGCGAGCAGATCGGTGGCATGAGTAAAAACGCCAAGGTGGTGGCGCTTACAGCCAATGCCGGCAGTGACAAGGAGGCATTTTACCTGAAGGAAGGCTTTGACGCATATCTGCTAAAGCCTATCAGTGGGATGGAGGTTGAGCGCATGCTCTTGTCCATGCTGCCCGAGAATCTGGTACGCCTTATCAATGCTGATGCAGAGCTTTTGGTAGAGCATGGTGAACATACCTATGTGAGAAATAAAAAACGTCCCCTGGTGGTTACCTCTGAGAGTGTGTGTGACCTGCCACGGGAGATCATTAATGAGTTAAGTATCCCCGTTATCGCCTATGGTATCCATACGGAGGAGGGCTATTTTATTGACGGCCAGGAGACAGACTCCAAGGGTGTAATAAGCTACATGGAGCAAAGAGGCAAGGTGGCACGTTCCGAATCCCCCAAAGCCAAGGATTACGAGGCGTTTTTTGCAGAGCAGCTTGGCCATGCCAACAATGTTTTGCATATAACCATGACCGCGGGGCTCAATCAGTCATCCTTTACTGAGGCTACTGAGGCCGCCAAGTCATTTGAGAATGTTACGGTGATCGATTCCAGGAACTTCTCATGCGGGATGGGCATCGTTACCTTGGAGGCAGTCCGGCTGGCCAATGAAGGGGTGCCGGTGGATGGAGTGGTATCCCGTCTGAATGATTTCCTGGGTAGGGTACAGACAAGCTTTATGGTGGACAGTCTGGTTTATCTGACCAGGGCCGGCAGGCTCAACAGGATGCTGACATCCTTTACAGATGCCTTTATGGTACATCCGGCACTGTCACTTACAAACGGTAATATCAAGGTTAAGAGGCTATATTTCGGGGCACGCAGGCGGGCCTGGAGGCGGTATATAGTCACGGCTTTATATTCAGCCAGGGACCTGGATCGCAGAAGGCTTTTTGTAGCTTATGCAGGGCTTAACGAGGACGATCTGGAATTTATCAGGACGGAGATAGAAAAGCGAGAGACCTTTGAGGAAATCATATTCCAGGAGGTCTGTGCATCGATAGCAACCAACTGTGGACCCGGAGCCTTTGGGCTCATGTTCCAGAATTATTAACCATAACAGTTTTTTTGGAGGAAAGATATGTACAATATCCTTGTGGTTGACGACACTGAGATCAATCTTATGATGACAGAAAGACTTCTGGAGGGCATGCCCGTTTCTTTAGATACCGCCACCGGCGGAGAAGGTGCCCTTGTTTATCTCAAGCAAAAGGCTTATGATCTGTGCCTTTTTGATTATCAGATGCCGGGTATGAGTGGTATTGAGCTTTTGAATTCCATGCGGGAGCTGGACGGAGTGAATTCCGAGTGCAAGGTCGTTGCCATGACCGGTACCGAGGATGACAACGCCGCTGACTTCTTCCTTGGACTTGGTTTTGACGAATTTGTCAGAAAGCCTTTGAAAAAGGAGGATCTTTTCCTCATCCTCTATGAGATGCTGGATGATCCCGTCTTTGATGAGGGAGGGATAGAGATTTCAGCCGAGGAGCTTGAAAAGGTTCCCGAGAAGCTCAGGGATATAGATGACATTGACTTTGTCACCGGTGTTAAAAATGCCGGTTCCGCAGAGGACTTTGTTTCCGCTATCAAGATCTTTTGCAAGGCGATAGATCAGACCTCGGATGAGATTGAGAATGCCTTTAACAGCGGAGATATGAAGACCTATACCATTAAGGTTCACGGCTTAAAGAGTACCGCCAGGATGATCGGTGCCTTTGATGTGTCTGATATGGCTGCATCCCTTGAGGAGGAATCCAAGTCCATCGACAGCCATAATCTTTCCGAGGATACGGCAAAGCTTTTGACTGTTTATCGCGGACTTCACCAAAAGATCAAGTCAGCCATGGAAAGCGGTCCTAAGGATGAGGCGCAAAAAAAGCGTATAGACGACGCCTATGCCACTCTAAAGGACTATGCCGACACCGAGGACTGTGACCTTATTGAGCTGATTCTGGGCGCCATGGAGCATTATGATATGCCTCCTGAGGATGCAGACCGTTTTGCCAGGATCAGGAAATATCTTCTGACATTTGACTTTGATGCGATCAAAAAGACACTAAAGGAGGTTTGATGAGTAAAAATAACAATGTCCTCATAGTCAGTACTCAGGAGAACTTCTTCGTTAACGGTATAGAATTCAAGCTGAAAAGCTTTGGATTTAACGGGATCTTTGTTCCGACTGACTTTGAGACGCTGATGGAATACAGCGATCAGGCTGATCTGATCATCTACTATATGGATGAACACGTCTATGAGCATGTCAAGCTACATACGCTGTTCAAGGATATGGTGATGGTACAACAGAAGCAGCTTATCCTGATCGGTGAGAAAACCGAATACGAGGCAGTCACCAGGGACGTATCCGATAAGTACATCCTGAAATGGTTCGAGCGGCCCTTTGATATGATAGAGCTTATGAATCTGGTGGGAGCCTACTTCAGGGGTGAGACAGAGGTTGATATCAGCCAGAAGCATATCCTTATCATTGATGATGATGTGACCTACATGGAGATGCTTAAAAACTGGCTCAAGGATGAGTACCTGGTTACCCTTACTCCTTCGGCTGTAAAGGCACTGCCTTATCTCCAGAGGAAGCGCATGGACCTGGTGCTTTTGGACTATGAGATGCCCGATATGTCCGGGCCGGAGTTCTTAAAACAGCTCCATGAGGCACCTGTGAATAACGACATACCAGTCATGTTTTTGACAGGACACGGCGACAAGGAGAGCGTGCTCAATGCGCTTGGTCAAAAGCCTGTGGCATATATGCTTAAGACCATAGATAACAAGACGTTGCATAAAAAGCTGGGAAGCTTTTTCAACTCGCTTAAGAGTAAACAGAAAAAAGATGAAGATTGAAAGGATGGAATGTAATGGCACTTTTAGACGAATGGAAGAAACTTGCTTATGATGAGACCAAGGACAGAGGTACACTTAAAAAGATCTGGGATGATTATTTTATCAAGGAAAAGGAGACTTACGAAAAGCTTCTGACAGATCCCAATGAAAAGGTATCCGGCACTGTTAAAGAGCTGGCAGAAAAATATGAGCTTACTCTCATGGAGATGACCGGTTTTTTGGATGGTATAGATGAAAGCTTAGTGGAGGGTAATCCCCTTGATACTATGGAAGAGGATACGGTAGTATCCCTTGATTTTGACAATGAAAAGCTCTATAAGAATATGGTAAAGGCCGGAGCTGACTGGCTCTATGACCTGCCCCAGTGGGAGAGCATTTTTGACGAGGATAAGAGGAAGGAGCTTTACAAAGAAGAAAAGGCTTCTCATACCTATCACAAGGCAGTCAAGGTGGGACGTAACGATCCCTGTCCCTGTGGCAGCGGCAAGAAGTACAAGCAGTGCTGCATGAGAAAGGATCAGGAGGCGGAGCGCCAGGCCCTCGCCGCTCTGAATGCATAAGATTCTTCGGGCTACGCCCTCAGAATGACAAATCACGTATTGTCATTCTGAGCGAAGCGAAGAATCCCGCTCGGCAAATTATGAAATAATTCG
>CAMOFS010000057.1 GCA_946613735.1 uncultured Lachnospiraceae bacterium
ATAGACGGTTTTACTGCATCGGGTATCATACCTGATGCAGTATTTTTGTGTTGAATTTTGACCCGATATTCTGTAGGATTTAAGGCATGAGACTATATATGAAGGAGCAGACTTAATGACACTTAAGGAATTAGAGATTGGAAGATCGGCGAGGATAAGCTCAGTGGGTGGCAGCGGTGCGCTGCGCCAGCATTTTTTGGATATGGGTGTGATCCCAAAGGCCAAGGTCAAAGTGATCAAATATGCACCCCTGGGTGATCCCATGGAGATCCGCATCCATGGATATGAGCTCACATTGAGGCTGGATGATGCGGCTCAGATAGAGGTGGAGCCCATTGCCGCAGTAACGGAGGATGAGGCAAAAAAGTCAGGCTCCAGGCATAAGGAACATCCGGGCCTTGGTGAGGGAGGAAAGTATCACCGGAAGGACCATGAGGATCCCCTGCCCGAAGGTACAACGCTGACCTTTGCCCTGGTGGGCAATCAGAACAGCGGCAAGACCACCCTTTTTAACCAGCTTACCGGAGCCAGGCAGCATGTGGGCAATTTTCCGGGTGTCACTGTGGACAGGAAGGACGGGGTCATCCTCGGGAGGGAGGACACTCTGATCACAGATCTTCCCGGCATATATTCCATGTCCCCCTATTCCAGTGAGGAGCTGGTTTCAAGGGACTTTGTATTAAAGGAAAAGCCCAAGGGCATCATCAATATAGTGGATGCCACCAATATCGAGAGGAACCTGTATCTGACCATGCAGCTTTTGGAGATGGATGTGCCGGTGGTGGTGGCTCTTAACATGATGGATGAGATGACTGAAAACGGCGGATCAGTGGATGTAAACACCTTGGAGGAGATACTGGGAACCCCGGTGGTCCCCATATCTGCAGCGAAAAACGCCGGCATCCACGAGCTGGTGGAGCATGCCATACATATAGCGAAGTACCAGGAAAAGCCTGCCCGTCAGGATTTTTGCGATATCAATGATCACGGAGGCGCAGTGCACCGTTGTATCCATGCGGTGATGCATCTCATAGAGGATCATGCAAAAAGTGCAGGTTTGCCCCTTCGTTTTGCGGCCAGCAAGCTTATTGAGGGCGACGAGAGGGTGATGGAGGCCTTAAGTCTGGAGCAGAATGAAAAGGAGCTTTTGGAGCATCTGACCATACAGATGGAGCACGAGTGCGGTATGGATAAAAATGCCGCCATAGCAGACATGCGCTTTTCCTTCATCAAAAAGGTATGCAGAGAGTGTGTGACAAAGCCCCAGGAAAACAAGGGCCGGGCAAAGTCGCAGGAGATAGACAGGATACTTACGGGAAAGTACACTGCCGTCCCCATTTTTATCGGCATTATGGGATTGGTCTTCTTTTTGACCTTTAACGTTATAGGAGCCTGGCTACAGGATCTGATGGCTGCGGGTATAGAAGACGTTACCGTAAGACTTGATGCTTTTCTTACGGGAGCCGGGGTCAATGAGGTGCTGCATGGCATCATCATAGACGGTATCTGCGAGGGTGTAGGAAGCGTGCTAAGCTTTTTACCCATTATCGTGACAATGTTTTTCTTTTTATCAATAATGGAGGACAGTGGGTACATAGCAAGGGTGGCCTTTGTGATGGACAAGCTTTTGCGACGCATAGGGCTTTCCGGACGCAGTATAGTGCCGATGCTTATCGGCTTTGGCTGCACGGTTCCGGCGGTTATGTCTTCGCGCACTCTTCCAAGTGAGCGGGACCGCAAGATGACGATCCTTTTGACGCCCTTTATGAGCTGTACGGCTAAGCTTCCTATCTATGGGTTTTTCGTGGATGCATTTTTCCCCTCTCATAAGGCGCTTATCATGATCGGACTGTATGTACTGGGCATCATTATGGGAATACTGGCGGCGCTGATATACAAGTCATATTATAAGGGAGAAGCGGTACCCTTTGTTATGGAGCTTCCCAACTACCGTATGCCGGGCGCAAAAAATGTGGGGCTGCTTTTGTGGGAAAAATCAAAGGACTTTTTGCAGAGGGCTTTTTCTGTGATACTTATAGCCACCATCATAGTCTGGTTCTTGAAAAGCTTTGATTACAGGTTTAATATGGTAACTGATTCAAAGGATTCCATCCTGGCCTTGGTGTCGGGGCTTTTGGCACCGGTGTTTGTTCCGCTGGGCCTGGGAGACTGGAGGATAGTCACCTCCCTTATTAGCGGTTTTATGGCAAAGGAGAGCGTGGTATCGGTTTTGAGGGTGCTCTTTAGTGCCGAGGGCGGGGTGTCAGCTGCGCTCAGTTCCGTGGCGGCGGCATCACTTTTGGTGTTTTCGCTGCTTTATACCCCCTGCGTTGCGGCCATCGCATCCATACGCAGCGAACTTGGTAACAAATATGCAGCTTTTGTGGTATTATGGCAGTGTGCAATAGCCTGGATAGCCGCCCTGGCAGTAAGACTTATAGGACTGGTTCTGGGATTCTAAATGATGGAGCACCCTGCCTGTCATCCGAAGGATCTTTTTTCGAGGAGGAACTAAAACATGGAAATGACACTGAGGTGGTACGGATCAAAGTTTGACACCGTAACCCTTGAACAGATAAGACAGATTCCCGGAGTACATGGGGTCATAACCACCCTTTATGATACTGAGCCGGGGGAGCTCTGGAGTCGTGAGAGGATCAGGGCACTCAAGGCTGAGGTGGAGGAGGCCGGACTTAGGATAGCAGGGATCGAGAGCGTGAACGTCCACGAGGATATCAAGCTGGGCAAGCCCTCCAGGGATGAGCTTATCGACAACTATATAGGGACACTTAAGAACCTGGGCGAGGAAGACATCCACATGGTCTGTTATAACTTCATGCCGGTCTTTGACTGGACCAGGACCGAGCTGGCGCGAAGGAGGCCGGATGGTTCCACTGTTTTGGCATATACCCAGAAGGCTGTGGACGATCTGGTTCCGGAGGATATGTTCGCTTCCATCTCAGGCGATATGAATGGCAGTGTGATGCCCGGATGGGAGCCTGAGCGCATGGCCCATGTAAAGGAGCTTTTTGAAGAGTATAAGGGAGTGACCACCGAGGATCTTTTTGATAACCTAAAGTATTTTTTGGAACGTATAATGCCGGTGTGCAATGAATATGATATCAACATGGCCATTCATCCCGACGATCCGGCCTGGAGCGTCTTTGGCCTGCCCCGGATCATCATCAACATGGAAAACATAGAACGGATGATGAAGATGGTGGATGATCCTCACAACGGAGTTACCTTCTGTGCGGGCTCCTATGGCACCAACCCGAAAAACGACCTGCCGGGTATGATACGGGCGCTCAAGGGACGCATTCATTTTGCCCATGTAAGGAATTTAAAGTTTAACAAATTTGACAATGACGGCAACCCCATCGATTTTGAGGAATCGGCCCACCTGTCGGCTGACGGATCCTTTGATCTGTACGAGATAGTAAAAGCCCTTTACGACATAGGCTTTGAGGGTCCCATCCGTCCGGATCACGGACGCATGATATGGGGAGAGGTGGCCATGCCGGGCTACGGACTATACGACCGGGCTCTGGGTGCGGCTTATATTAATGGATTATGGGAAGCAATAGAGAAAGGAAGCAAAAGATGAAAGACTATTCCATAGACATCAAAGACAAGGTCATCGTAATAACAGGAGCTGGAGGAGTTCTCTGTGGCGAGTTTGCAAAGCTTTTGGCAGCCCAGGGCGCCAAGGTCGCCCTTTTGGATCTGAACGAGGAGGCTGCCAAGGCCAAAGCAGACGAGATAAAGGCAGCCGGTGGGATTGCAGAAGGTTATGCATGCAATGTACTGGATAAGGAGAGTCTTAAGGCTGCACATGAGGCTTTAAAGTCAGATCTGGGCAGCTGCGATATACTGTTAAACGGAGCCGGAGGTAACAATCCCAGAGCCACCACTACCAATGAGTACTATAAGGCCGGCGACGAGGATGTGGAGGATCTGGTATCATTTTTCGATCTGGACAAAAGTGGCGTGGAGTTCGTTTTTAACCTCAACTTTATAGGCACCCTGCTTCCCACCCAGGAGTTTGCCCTGGATATGATAGGGAAAAAGGACTGTTCCATCATCAACATTTCCTCCATGAATGCATATACCCCCCTTACTAAGATACCTGCCTACAGTGGAGCGAAGGCGGCTATATCCAATTTCACCCAGTGGCTGGCAGTGCATTTTTCAAAGGAAGGCATCAGGGTCAATGCTATAGCTCCGGGCTTTTTCTCCACGAAGCAGAATGCGGCACTTCTTTTTAATGAGGACGGCACTCCCACAGCTCGTACCGAGAAGATCCTGGCGGCTACTCCCATGGGTCGCTTTGGGGAGCCTGAGGAGTTAAACGGAACCCTGCTATATCTTTTGAATCCAAAGATGTCCGGCTTTGTCACCGGAGTGGTGATACCTATAGACGGCGGTTTTTCGGCTTATTCGGGAGTCTGATGTCATCCTGAGCAAAGCGAAGGATCTTTACAGAAAGGAATTATGTATGAAAGGCTTTCCTGATGAGGATTTTTTACTGAATAGCGAGACAGCAAAGCAGCTCTACTTCGAGCATGCCAAGGATATGCCCATCATCGATTACCACAACCACCTGGATCCCAGGGAGATATATGATGACAGGCGCTATGATAATATCACCCAGGTGTGGCTGGGCGGTGATCATTACAAATGGCGGGCTATGAGGTCAAACGGGATAAGGGAGGACTTCGTGACGGGTACCTGGCCGGATCCCTTTGAGAGGTTTTCGGCGTGGGCCAAGACCGTGCCCCGGCTTTTTGGCAATCCGCTATACCACTGGACGGCGCTGGAGCTTTTGCGTTTCTTTGATATCAACACCCCCTTAAACGAGGAGAATGCAAGGGAAATATACGAAGCCTGCAACGAGAGGCTTCATACACCGGAGTTCTCTGTAAGGAACCTTATAGTCAGAATGAACGTTAAGGAGCTGTGTACCACGGATGATCCGGTATCGGATCTCAGGTATCACAGGCTTTTACATGAGCAGGAGAGCAGGTTTAAGGTGAGACCCACCTTCCGGCCCGATCGGGCTATGAATCTTTTGAGGGAGGATTACAGGTATTACATTGATGAGCTGTCCCTGGTATCCGAGCTTAGGATCAACAATTATGAGGATCTCATCAAAGCTCTTACCATGAGGTTGGACTTTTTCTGTGAAAACGGCTGCCGTATAGCGGATCACAGCTTAGAGGGAGGTATATATCTGGAGGCCTCCGAGCTGGAGGTGGCCAGGATCTTTGAGCACAGGCTCATAGATGGGACGCTGCTTCCGGAACAGGAGCTGAAGTTCAAAAGCAGGCTGCTGGTGGATCTGGCCCGGGAGTACAGGAAGCGCGATATGGTGATGCAGCTTCATATTGGCGCCATGAGGAACAACAATCCAAGGATGTTTGAGAGGCTGGGGGCTGACGCAGGCTTTGATTCCCAGGATGATATGAATTATGCCGGGCAGCTGTCACAGCTTTTGGGAACCATGGATGAGAGCTATGCCCTGCCAAAGACCATCCTTTACTGCCTCAATCCGAAGGACTTTGAGATGCTGGCTTCCATGATGGGCAACTTCCAGGACGGGAGCTTCCCCGGAAAGATACAGCTGGGTCCGGCCTGGTGGTTCAATGACCATAAGCGGGGTATGATACGTCAGATGGAGACTCTCTGTGATTATGGTGTCTTCGCACGATTTGTCGGTATGCTGACGGACTCCCGCAGCTTTTTATCCTTCAGCCGTCACGAGTACTTCCGACGGATCCTCTGTGATTTTGTGGGGGATGCGGTGGAGCGCGGAGAATACCCGCATGACATGGATTTCCTTGGGACTATGATCGAGGATATCTGCTATAATAACATAAAAAACTACATGAATATATGAGATTCTTCGGGTCAAGCCCCTCAGAATGACAAGCCGGGCAGGGGGGCAAAACGCATACCGAGCGCTCCGGTCAGAATGACAAGCCGGGCAGGGTGGGAGCGTTTTTTGTCATTCTGAGCGAAGCGAAGAATCTTTCCAGAGGTTAGACCATGAACGAAATATTTGAAAAACTGAAAAAAACCGGTATCGTCCCGGTGGTGGCACTCGATGATGCAAAGGATGCCGAGCCCCTTGGAGAGGCTCTGATTAAGGGCGGCCTGCCCTGTGCAGAGATCACCTTCCGTACGGCGGCAGCGGAGGGCAGCATCCGTCGACTGTCCAGGGCTTTCCCCGAGATGACGGTGGGAGCCGGTACGGTGCTTTCCTTAGAGCAGGTGGATCGCGCTGTAGAGGCGGGAGCCCGGTTCATCGTTTCCCCCGGCACCAATCCTGAGGTAGTGCGTTACTGTGTTAAAAATGATATCCCGGTTATTCCGGGCATCGTCACGCCCTCGGAGATAGAACAGGCCCTCTCATGCGGAGTTGAGATCGTGAAGTTTTTCCCCGCAGAACCTGCCGGCGGCCTGGCTATGATAAAGGCTATGGCTGCGCCCTATGTTAACGTGAGTTTCATGCCCACCGGAGGCATCAGCCCGGATAATGTACGGGATTACCTTAAGTATGACAGGATCTTTGCCTGCGGTGGATCCTGGATGGCAAAAAAGGATCTGATAAATGCCGGACGCTTTGACGAGATAAAGAGACTGACCGCAGAAGCGTCAAAAATCGTTTCGGAGATAAGATAATGTTAGATTTTTATGAGACAAAGCAGCTGTACATGAAGAGACTGACCAGGGCAGATGCTCATCTGGTATGTTCCTTCTACTCGAGAAATGCCGGGGAGTTTGCCCTCTATGAGCCTCTGTCCTATGACAATGCCTGCAATATCAACTATCACCAGACCATGCTGGAATACGAAGAGGAATATTTCAAGGATGATGAGATGTGCAGATACTATCTCTTTGAAAAGAACAATCCCTTTGAAACAGTGGGTACTGTAAGCTTTCGGAATATCTCTGTGAACTATTACAAATGTGCCACCTTAGGCTATAAGATAGACAAGGATCACAGACACCGGGGTTATGCCAAAGAGGCCATAGACCGGGGTATGCGTATCATGGATGAGGAGCTTCATCTGCACAGGATAGAGGCTACCGTTATGCCGGTTAATGTGGCCTCCATGAAGCTTTTGGAGAAGGTTGGCTTTGAGCGCGAGGGACTGATGCGTGACAAGTTCAAGCTGAACGGGGTCTGGGAGGACCACTACATCTATTCTTACATAATGCCGTGGAACAAGTAGTCTTATTACAGATCCATCCCGCGTATTTCCACGTTTTTCACATGTCGTCTCATGATATTCCTCAGGTAAGTCATATCGTGATCTGTGGGCTCTGTCAGCCCGAATACCAGAACCGAATCGGTGTAGCGGTAGGGCTGCATCACAACTTTTTTCACGCCGGAAAGCTCCCTGGAGAGGGCCTCTGTGGTATTGGAGTCGAAAAAGTCCATTACCACCGTGGTCCGGATCTCGTAATCGATATGGGACGGAGCTTCCTTTAAGAGCTTAAGACAGGCTTTATATGAGTTGGTGTATTTTTTGATGGTAGGCTCCGTGGTCTTTTTGGGCATTACCTTGTAATAGATGTCTGAGGGCAGCTTTGCGTCTAAGGCGATAAAATCCACCAGATGATCATCGATCAGTCGGGACACCATATCCACATTGGTACCGTTGGTATCAAGCTTTACCAGCATACCCAGATCCTTGACCTTTTTGCAAAAGTCCGGGAGGTCTTCGTGAAGGGTGGGCTCTCCGCCGGTGATCACAAGACCTTCAAGCTTGCCCTTCATAGAGGCCAGATGATCCAATACCTCCTGCTCGGGGACTTCGGGTGTCTTGTGCGAAGGACGTATGAGTCCGCTGTTATGACAATATGCACATTCGAAATTGCATCCTCCGGTAAAAATGATGGAGGCAATGTGCTCCGGATAGTCTAAAAGCGTGGT
>CAMOFS010000058.1 GCA_946613735.1 uncultured Lachnospiraceae bacterium
AGATGATGGGAAGATGACTGTGTCATTGAGTTAATACTGTCATCCTGGCTTCCCCCACCCGTCATTGAAGAGAGATTCTTCGGTTCGCTCAGAATGACAGTGAAGCTCAGAATGACAGTGAAGCTCAGTATGACAGTGAAGCTCAGTATGACCTTTTCCTTTGTTATCCTGGCTCCCTCCCCTTGTCATCCTGAGCGAGCGCAGCGAGTCGAAGGATCTCAAATTTTGATGGACATTAGAAGTCATATTTATGTATAATAAAGGGTAATTTATCAAATCTGGACAGGAGGAACGAGCCAATGAATGCAAAAAGAAAGTCGTTGAAAAAGACACTTTTGAGCAAGAGTATCATCTTCGTGGCGATCATTATCGTGATAATCACACAGATAAGCATCAAGATTGCTGTGGATAATATCCAGTCGCTCATGAATAATGTTCTTGCCAGAGAGTCAACCACCTACGCCAGCGAGATTGAGAACTGGTGGGACAGCATTGAGGGCAGGGTCAAGCAGACTGCTGATGTGATCACCAATCAGCCTTCCATGTCCAATGACGATATGCTGGCTTTACTTTTAAAGCTTACCGAGTTGGATCCTGATTCCCATGATGTATATATGGCATTTGGTGATACGGGAGTATTTTTGGATGGATCCGGCTGGACACCTGATGCTGACTTTGATTTCCATGGCAGAGGCTGGTACACGGGAGCTATCAATAACGGTGGAGAGCTTTATTCCTCCGATCCATATCTGGACGCATCTACAGGCAATGTCAGTATTGCATGCTCGATATTAGTGGGGCCCAATACTGTACTTAGTAGTGATGTGGACTTTTCAATGGTGGACGAAAAGGTCAAAAACTTCAAGTCCCTGTCCAAGGATGCAAAGTATTATCTGATCGATAAGAATTCCGGTGACATCCTCATCTCCAACGTAGAGGGTGTGGCAGGCCAAAATATGTCAGAAGCCACCGACCCTGTAGCAGCAGGACTTGCAGCTGTTTTTGAAAAGCTCAACAAGGATGCGACGGCAGGTGGAGAGAAGGTTGTCACAGCAAAGGCTGGCTCGGGATCATGCATGTTTACAGCTACAGATATTGAAGGTACTTCCTGGACTATAGTATGTGCTGTGCCTTCCACCCTTTTAAGCAACACTATAATAAAGGTCATGATCATTACCTTTATCAGTGCTATCGTACTGCTCATACTGTTCTCCATCGCTTTGTACGTGATGCTCAGCAGGGCTATCAATCCCGTTATCACGGTTACAGAGCGCATCACGGATATCAGCCGCGGTGACTTTACTGTCAATATTGTGCCTGAGGGTAATAACGAGATCACCACTCTTAGTGAGAGCCTCAACGGATATATAGAAAAGATGAGAGCCACCTTAAACAGCCTCTCCAGCATTTCCGGTAACATGAACAACAGGGCAGGAGAGTGCTACGATATTTCACACGTACTATCCGATGCTAATGACAGCCAGGGTGAGTCTATTGAGAGGCTCAACAGCACCTTGAATGGCATGACAGAGTCCATAGAAGATATTGCACATGCGGCTACTGATCTGGCTGATACATCCAGCCAGCTGGCCAAGAATGCCGAGGATGTCAGGAACCTTTGTGATGAGACCCTCGAGGCTTCCGGCAAGGGTAAGGACGAGATGGAGGCCATGACCAGGAATGTTAATACTCTTAACGATACCATAGGTGAGCTGACCTCACTTATCAGGGTTACAGCCAGGTCGGTGGAGGAGATCACAGGAATCACTGAGACCATCAATGCTATTTCAGCCCAGACCAACCTCCTGTCACTTAATGCTTCTATCGAGGCAGCAAGAGCAGGCGACATGGGCAAGGGCTTTGCAGTAGTTGCTTCTGAGGTAGGACTTTTGGCCAACCAGTCCTCCGAGGCTACTGATACCATCAGAAAGCTTATTGATGATATCACCAAGAATATTGAGGATATCAATGAGAAGGCTGACATCTGTGTCAGGGATATGGAAGCCTGCATCAGTGGTGTGGAGGGCGCCAATGAATCCTTCAATACCATTTATGATGATGTGGCCAAGGCTACTGACGGCATCATAGAGATCGCCAGCGGCATCGAGCGCATCAATGATGTTGCCTCCAACAATGCAGCCACCACCCAGGAGCAGGCATCCAGTATCAACGAGGTACTCGGCCTCAGCGACAAGATCGTTGTGGAGAGCAACAAGCTCAGGGAGGAGACCGCCAACATTACCAGCATTTCCGAGAACCTGAACCAGTACTCCGACGAGATCAACTCCGACCTCTCCCAGTACATCCTGTCAGAATAACCAGCCACGCCTAAACTTCTTTTCATAGGAAAAGGGGACTGTTATAATTATAAAGGTTAAATTCCCGAGAGAAGGAGGAAAGAAAATGATCAAATGGATAATTATTGCGGTAATAGTGTTGCTTGTACTTTGGTTTGTAGCAAGCTACAACTCTCTGATCCGCGGCAAGAACAAAGTGGAGGAAGCATTCTCCACCATGGATGTTTATTTGAAAAAGAGATTTGACCTGGTGCCCAATCTGGTAGAGACCGTCAAGGGCTACGCGGCACATGAGTCCGGTACACTTGAAAAGGTCATCGCAGCCAGGAATGCAGCCGGCAGCTCTCAGAACATGCAGGAGCGCATAGATAATGAGACAGCCCTAAGCGGTGCTTTAAAATCCGTCTTTGCCCTTGCTGAGAGCTATCCGGATCTGAAGGCTAATGAGAACTTTTTAGATCTCCAGGGACAGCTCAATGGAGTGGAAGAGGATATCGCCAACTCCAGGAAATACTACAACGCAGTCGTAAGGGATTTCAACAACAAGGTCATGACCATCCCTACAAATATCATCGCATCAATCTTTCATTTTGAGAGAGAGCCTATGTTTGAAGTGGCTGATGCTGCAGAGCGTGAAAACGTACAGGTGAAGTTCTAATGAAAAGAATAAGTTATATTTTGGCGGCCATTATCATTGCTGTGGCCGTGGGCCTTTTGCCAGCCACATCTGTACTCGCAACGGAAAATGACACATCCGCAGCAGAGGAGAGTGCTGTTTCCGAGGATGATCCTGCCATAGAGTATCATGATTCGAACCCCAATGATTACATCACGGAATTCTTTGATGTTAACGCAGAATTTGACACCTCACATATGGCTACCATCACTGAGACCATTGGTGTAGATTTTATAATGGAGCACCACGGCATTACCAGGAACATCCCCCTTGCAAAGGATTACAGCTATGTGATAAAAGATGTCTCCGTGGATGACTATCCCTTTACTGTGGAGGATGTAGATAATAACAAGGTCATAAGGATCGGCGATTCTGACAGCTACATGTCAGGTAAAAGGACCTTTGTCATCAGTTACAAGATACAGTATTTTAGTGATGAAGATAAGACGGCAGACTTTTTGGCGCATAACCTGCTCCCCACGGAGTGGGATACATCCATACGTCAGTCGGAGATCAACCTTGTACTGCCTAAGGATATCGACCTGGACAAATTATATGTCTATGGCGGAGCCTATGGAACCGATGACCCAAATGCCTGGGAGAATTTTTTTGGGGCGGAGTGGTATACCGACGGGGCAGTCTTCTATGGAGAGGATCTGCCAAAGGGCTGTGGCCTGACCGTCAGGGATACCGAGCTTCCCGAGGGTTACTGGTCTGATGCCATAAGCTTTAGCGAGAATAAAAAGGTTCCACTAACCGTAGTGACCGTTGTATCATTGATAGCTGCAGCCCTGGCTGTTGTTATGTGGTTGGTATTCGGCAAGAATGAAAAGATCATAGAGACGGTGGAATTCTATCCTCCGGATGATATCACCCCGGCAGAGCTTGGCTTTGCAATAGACGAGAATCTGGAAGACGACGAGATGATGTCCACGGTCTTCTATATCGCCGACAAGGGCTATATCACGATAGAACAGCAGGACCGACACTTTATCTTTAAAAAGGTTAAGGATATGGCAGGCGGCATACCCGAACATATCAGGATATTCTTTAATGGTATGTTTGCAAAAAAGGATGAATTTAACACCAAAAAGGTTCCCTCTTCCTTCCGCAGTAGTTTTGACAAAGCGGTGGAAGAAGCCATGAAAAGCTATAACAATAAGTACGGAGAAGTATTTACACTGGAATCCGATGTTGCACAGCTGGGGTGCCTTATACTCCTTATAATCGATATGATCGTGTTCTGCATAGCTTTGGACGGGCATTTTGACGGGATATACTTAGCTGTATTTCCGGGAGGCATATCCGTGGCGGGCATGCTTTGGGCATGGCGCGGGATCAACAATATCAGGGTCAAGCGTGTCCCGGGTATCATCAAGATCGCAGGTGGAAGTCTTTTATTATTATCACAGCTGATTGTTTTGCGTGTAGTATTTAGCTACTATCCCATGGGGCTGCCTTTCTTTGCATTTTATGCATCTTTGATAGTGATATTCGTTTTCTCAATGGTTATGAGAAAACGCTCAAAGCAGAGCATGGAATTCATGGGTAAGGCAATGGGCTTTGCGAACTTTATCAAGACAGCGGAATATGACAGGATAAAGGAGTTGTCGGATGAGGATCCGCAGTATTTCTACCACATCCTGCCCTATGCGGTGGTGCTGGGTCAGGGCGCTCAGTGGTCAAAGCGTTTTGAAAGGATACATATCCCCAAGCCCGAATGGTATGAGAATGATGCCGAGTTCCTGTTTACTGCGGCGTGGTATAGTCATATGTTAAGGACATGTACTACAGGGGCGGTTCCCAATCCACCTTCCAGCACGGGCTCCAGCAGCGGCTATTCCGGAGGCTCCTCCGGTGGCGGCTTCTCCGGCGGCGGCGGCGGAGGCGGCGGTGGCGGGGCATGGTAATCCGCTGCACATGGTAAATGCCCGCTCCGTGAGAGAAGAGATCCTTCGACTTCGCCCTTCGGGCTCCGCTCAGGATGACAGGAGAGGAGCGCGGGATGACAAAGGGATCAGGTTGACAACATAATTCACAAAAAGGAGGACTATGATATGTGGACGATAAGTGAAGTAAAGCGACGTGGCAAAGAAGCCTTTAAGGCAAACTACTGGAAGGGTGTACTGGTGGCTCTCATCCTCGTCGTCTGTGCAGGCGGCGTAGGTGCGGCGACCTCGACCTCTGGTAACAACGTTATCAGAAAAGAGACCGGTTCCCAAAACGTAGTGATCACCCAGCAGGATTTCATGGATTACATGCACAAGGCCCTTGCTGAGCAGGGAGTAGAGGCCACGGATGAAGAGATCATGATGATGATCGGAGTGGTAGTTTTGGCAGTCATTGGCGTGATCGCAGTAGTGATCCTTATAAGCTCGCTTATAAAGATTCTCTTACTCAATCCCCTGTCAGTAGGATGCTACAGTTATTTTTACAAGAGCCAGAGCAGTGTGGGCAGCCTCGACAATCTGGGAGACGGCTTCAAGCACTGGGGCAGAAATGTGGGGGCAATGTTTTTGGCTGATCTTTTCATAGCCTTATGGACCTGCCTGTTCATTATTCCGGGCATCGTAAAGTCCTATTCCTACCGCATGGTCCCATACATCCTGGCGGATGATCCGGACTGTGGAGCCGTGGAAGCTATTACCCTCTCACGTAAGATGATGAAGGGTAACAAGTTCAAGGCATTTCTTTTGGATCTGTCCTTTATAGGATGGATTATTCTCAGCGTCATCACACTTGGTATAGTGGGAGTCTTCTATGTGAATCCTTATTATCAAAGTACAGACGCAGCGCTTTATGAAGCGATAAAGTAATTGATATTGTATTTTATGGGTGGCATTTTGCCACCCTGTTTTGTTTGTTGGACATATAAAAGCCGCCTACGAAGAATACCTGGCAAAACGGGCCGAGTTAGCCCAAAAAGCCAAGCCGACAAAAAAGAAAAAGAAGAAATAAAGGAAAAATGTAATGCGTATATCCTTTGACCTGGATGAGGTACTCTTTGTATCCCCGGAGCACTACAAAACAGAAGAAAAGCTTCCCTTCCCCTTAGACCGCATCTTTCCGGAGCGGCTGAGGCTGGGCACGGTGGATCTCATACACACCTTGCAGCAGGAAGGCTTTGAGGTATGGGTCTATACCTCATCTTTTCGCTCCCGGACCTATATCCGTGCACTTTTTAGGAACTACGGTGTGGTATTTGATGATATAATAAACGGAGACCGTCACAAGGAGGAGGTGCAGCGGGACAATCCCCAGCCCCTGCCCCAGAAGATGCCCAGCTTCTATCACATATCCCTTCATGTGGATGATGAGGATGCGGTCATAGAAAACGGCAAGAAATACGGCTTTAGGGTTTACCGACTCTATGAGGAGGACCCCGAGTGGGCCGAGAAGCTTTTGGCAGAAGCCAGACGCATACGGAAGGTGGAGGAATCTTAAGGGATCCTTCGGGCTACGCCCTCAGGATGACAAGGGTAGTGTAGTTGTCATTCTGAGCGAAGCGAAGAATCTTAGAAAGGAGAAAACATGGAAAAGACTTACAAAAGCGGAGACATAATTTTCAATGAGGGGGATCCCGGCGACAGCTTATTTGAGATCACCTCGGGACTGGTGGGAGTCTACACCGACTATGGCCTGCCCTCGGCAAAGAAGCTTACCGAGATAAAGGATGGCCATATCTTAGGCGAGATGGCATTAGTGGACTCAATGCCCAGATCCGCCTCGGCAGTGGCTCTTTCGGACGTTACTGCCATAGAGGTGAAGGGGGATGAGATGGATGATTATTTCGTCACCAATCCCGACAGGATCACCTTTATAGCCAGGGAGCTATGCGAGAGACTGGTGCGTCTGACGGATGATTACCTGGATGCATCCACCACGCTTTCCGATATCCTTTCCGAGGAACATGAGGATGATGAGGGTCTTAAAAATAGGATCAAAAAGTTTGCCGATATATATAATATGGGCAAAAAGTATAATCAGAAAAGCTTTGAGGCTTCCGCTGAAAATGCCCCTGCCACCCTTAAGAGGTTTTTTGCAGGCAAAACCCAGAAATACAAAAAGAATACCGTGATCTTCAAGGAGGGCGAAATCTCCCACGGCATGTACAACATCGTATCCGGCACAGTGGATATCTACACCGGCTACGGCACCCCGGAGGAGAGGCTTATCACGACTTTGAGTGAGGGAGCATTTTTCGGAGAGATTGGTATGATAGCTGACAAAAAGCGTACGGCTACTGCGGTGATCTCGGAAAATGATTCGTCCCTGGAGAATATACTTCTTGAGGATTTTGAAGAGCTTTTCAAGGAGGATCCCGAAAAGATCAAAAACATCCTAAAGCATCTGTCCTTCAGGATCAGGGTGCTGACAAATGACTATATGGAGGCCTGCGCGCTTATGTACCGCGTGTCCGAGGCCGGGTCGCTCGCCGACTGTGACGCAGAGCTTATAGAGAAGCTTAAGAAGTATAAGTTGAAGTTTTAAGAGATCCTTCGTCGCTGCGCTCCTCAGGATGACAAGGGGGGAGCAAAGTGAAGAATCTAAAAAGAGGTGAAACATGGCATCAGATTTTATGCAAAGTGTCCTTGATGATATCAAGGCATACCAGAACAAGCGAGAGATAGTTCACGTCAGTCTAATTGAGCGTCTTTTGGTCAGGCAGATCGACCCCCAAAAGATGCATCCCAATCCGGACGATGAGTTCTCACATCCCGACGTGGGACCGAGCATGAGCATTATCGAGAGCTACTGCAGCAAGATCAGGTTCAATCAGAAAAACGACATACCGATATTCGAGGATCCTATCATTGTCCAGAAGATGAAGGACAAGGAGTATCTGCTCTTAAATGGACACCACAGATGGGCAGCGTGCATCAAGCAAAATGTTAAAAAAGTCCGTGCGCTGATAGTCAATTAAGGGAGGGGGAGACATGAACAAGACAGTACTCATTATCCT
>CAMOFS010000059.1 GCA_946613735.1 uncultured Lachnospiraceae bacterium
TAAAGAAGAAGCCGCCATCCGGTTGGATGACAGCTTCATCATATGGGCTTTACTCTTAATACTATTATCCATATCAGACTCTACCCTATTTTTGTTCAATCTTTTTAACGATCTCATCAAGTACCTCTGACGGTACTGTGCCGTCAGAATACAGATCCATAAGTGTACTCTCGGACGATAGCAGCGCAGTCACATCCAACCATGTGGCTCGCTGGAATTCTTCATAAAACACCGCAAAAATGTCTCTGTTCTGCAAAAGAATCGACAGCGGCTGCTGCTTGATATCCATATTACACCCTCGATAAATACTCGCCTGTACGTGTGTCAATCTTGATAACGTCGTCCTGGTTAACGAAGAGAGGTACATTGACCTGTGCGCCGGTCTCAACTGTTGCGGGCTTGGTGGCACCTGTAGCTGTGTCACCCTTGAAGCCGGGCTCTGTCTCAATGATAGCAAGCTCAACAAACAAAGGAGGCTCAACTGCAAAAACGTTGCCCTTGTAGGAACAGATCTTGACCATCTCATTCTCCTTAACGAACTTGAGTGAATCACCTATATCGGACTCAGAAAGAGCGATCTGGTCATAGGTCTCTGTATCCATGAAGTGATAGAGATCACCGTCACTGTAAAGATACTGCATATCCTTACGATCGATGTGAGCATTCTCAAACTTTTCAGTAGGTCTGAAGGATGTCTCCACCACACCACCGTTAACAATATCCTTAAGCTTGGTACGTACAAAAGCAGCACCCTTACCAGGCTTAACGTGCTGGAACTCTACGATCTGGCATACCTTGCCATCATACTCGATAGTAATACCGTTTTTAAAATCACCGGCTGAAACCATAATAATTATTCCTCCTACAATATCATGTTATTTGTGTATTTACAAAAAACGCTTGCAACATTTTACACTATTTATCAATAAAATGCAAATATTTCTGTCATCCTGAGCCATAGCACACTATAATTTCTGTCATCCTGAGCCATAGCACACTATAATTTCTGTCATCCTGAGCGAGCGAAGCGAGTCGAAGGATCTTTTTATTTCGAATACTTCGCCTCTATAGCCGCTATATCCGCTATCCTCTCATCATGGCGGCCGCCCTCATACTCAGCACCAAAATAGGCATCCAAAATGGCATACGCTGTCTCGGTCCCTACAATACGAGCGCCAAAGGCTATGATATTCGCATTGTTATGCATCTTTACCAGGCGGGCAGTAACGGGCTCGGAGCATACCGCTGCCCTGATGCCGGGAACCTTGTTGGCGGAGATGGATATACCGACGCCTGTTCCACAGATCAAGACTCCGCAATCTGCCTCTTTTGAAGTAATAGCTTCTGCCACTGCCAGTCCATATTCCGTATAGCTGTCTGCGTCCGAGGTGTTGGTCCCGAGGTCAGTTACCTCGTATCCCTTTGCCTTAAGGTACTCCACCACCTGTTTTTTCATCTCCACGGCTGCGTGATCGTTTCCAACTGCTACTTTCATATTACTCTCCTTTTCCGGGATCCATCGCATCACTTTGGATGATTAAAGCGGCCTGCCGTCAATCCGAAGGATCCTTTTTCATTGGTGCCGGTGATTTCTCACCGGACAAAACAACCTTTATCTTATAGAAAAAAAGCACCACTGCCTCTGCAAATCTTTTCAGTATGATCTGGGGCTCCTCTCTCCATTTTAGTACGGGCCTGGTCATGATGGTGCGGATACCGCTACGGTTTGCCCCCCAGATATCCGTAAAGATCTGGTCCCCGCAAAACAGGGTGTTGGTCCTGTCCGTACCCAGCATCTCCATGGCCCTAATATAACCGGAGCGCGCCGGCTTGTTGGCCTTATAGATGTAGTCGGTGGCTCCCACCTCCTCCTTGAAGCTTTTTACCCTGGGCTCGGCATTGTTGGAAAGGATCAGTGTCTTATAGCCTATATCCCTAAGTGATGTAAAAAATGCCTTTGCCCTGTCATCCCCATGCGCTCCGTGGGGTACGAGGGTATTGTCCACGTCAAAGAGTATGGCACGATAGCCATCCTCATATAGTCTTTTGAAATCAACCTCGAAAACCGAGGGAACATAAGAATCCGGAAAAAACATACTCATGATACAGCCGCGCTCCTACAATAATCCAGGAAATCAGGAAGGGGAAGGGGCTTTGAGAAATAATATCCCTGGAAGTACTCTACTCCCACACGGTCAAGCTCATCCCTTTGAGCCTCCGTCTCCACTCCCTCACATACAATGGGAATGGACAGCCCGTGTACCATGTTAACGATGCTTTCCATAAGTCCCCTGGCCACATCGTCATTGTCCGCATTCCAGAGGATGGACTTGTCCATCTTGATGATGGAAAACTTCATCTCATAGAGGGAGGCTATATTGGATACTCCGGTACCATAGTCGTCAAGCGAAAACGAAAAACCCGCGTCCTTGAGCTTGTTGATGGTAGCCCGGAAGATATCCGCACTCTTTTCGGCAGTGGACTCGGTAATCTCCAGATTGATCTGGGAAGGAGCCACCTTCCAGTTGTCCATGGCCTTGATAAAATCCTGATCCAGATCCAGCTTCATGCACTGGATGGGTGACACGTTGACCTCTACAAAGTCTATGCCGGCCTCCGACATCTTCCCATCGGAAAGGTCACGGCAAACCTGTTCAAACACCTGGTATCCCACGTCGATGACCATGCCCTTTGCCTCGGCCACAGCGATAAATTCGTCAGGGGGAATGAAGCCAAGCTGCTCATCATTGAGCCGGGCCAAAGCCTCGGCACTGCGTATGCGCCCGCTGACATTGTCATATATGGGCTGGTAGTAGACCTGGATGGCCCTGTCACGGATGGCACGTTTCAAAGCCTCTTCCACAGCTACGCGCCTTTTTACCATATCAAAATCATCGCCCTTATAGATCCTGGTCTCGTTGACCACGCTCTTTCGTTTCATATCGGTAATGGCCATGATCTCGTCATAGTCTTTGGCCTCATGGGGCACCTGTATGGCAAAGATCTCCACCTCCACGTCCAGTCCGTTACCGATACCGCTGGCATCACCTATGGTAAAGCCATCCCTGATACGCTCCGCTACCTCAATGGTCTTTTCGGGGTCGATGATCAAAAGAGCGAAAACACCCTGCCTCAGATGATAGCAATAATGGTTCTTGACAAATCCTGCCTGACGCATCCATTTGGCGATGTTCTCTTCCAGCTCAGCCATACCCGACATACCCAGGGTATTCTCTACCTCACCCACATTGAGTAGCCTGAAGGTGACCACTCCGAACTGTGCATTGGCATTGATGAACTGATAGGTATCCGCCTCAAAGACCTCCCCATGGTATAGACCGGTGCGGCTGTCTCGCAGCTCCGCCGTACTCTCCACTGTGGAAATGACACCGATGAGTCCCACCGATTCCAAAAATGACTCCAGCACCATGGTGGGCTCAAGCATCTGGATAACGACTCCTACTCCGCAAAGCATCATAAAAAGTATAAGACCGATGACGCGCTTTTCGCCGATGGACTTCCTGTATACAAGGATCATGATCAAAGCAGCGACCACATACAAACAGGCGACTCCATACTCAATCCATATTCCGTCTCCACGGTGATATACCCCGAGGGCATCCACCCTGAAGCACCAGTTCGTCCAGGGATTGGCAGTCAGAAATACATAAAAGACAAAAACCGGTGCCGCCATAAGAACCTTGCGCCACGCCGATGTATTGTTCCAAAGACCTGATATCTCAATGGCAAAGAGCGTAAAAAGATACGGCAACAGACAATGGAGATAATGATATACCATATCTGCCGCGAAAGTAAAAATACTGTTGCGCTGGATGCCAAGGAAAGTAAACAGTTGATAATCCCCAAGAAGGGAAGCAATGGTACTGATCAAAAGATCTAGGATGACAAAGAAAATGATCTTGTTTTTGCGACGCAAAAGCCCCTTGCTCCTCATAATAAAAAGACAGAGCAGAAATACACACGAGGCTGCTATATAATAGTGAAATACATTGTTCATTGCAAACTCTTTTTATCGCAAAACCGTCTGTCGGTTTAGACACCCCCTTGTTTAATCGGAAATATTATACACTAACAAAGGCCAAAAATAAAGTCTGTTAAAGCTTCTCAAAATCCGCAACCGGCATGGGCTTGTGGAAAAAATATCCCTGCATGTCACTGCAATCCAGCCTGTCCAAAAAGGCTGCCTGCTCCTCATCCTCCACGCCCTCGGCAATGATCTCCATACCAAGTGCATGAACCATCTCTATGACATGCTTTACCACCACCCTGCCTCTTTCATTATCCTCACTTCCGGCCAAAAAGTCCATATCCAGCTTGATACGGTCAACCTTAACCTCCTTGAGCATATGAAGGGATGAATATCCGCTGCCGAAGTCGTCCATCTCTACGGAAAAGCCGTAATCCCTGAGGCGCCCGGTGGCCTCCAGCAAAAGCTCCGGAGTCTCTGCAAAGGCCGTCTCTGTTATCTCTATATGAAGCTGCCCGGGGCTTAAGTCATATTTTTTTATTAGATCATAAAAATGCTTTGGCACATCGCGGTCTTCACGGATGTCTCCGCGAGACAGGTTCACCGAGATCGTACGACGCACACCTGCTTCATTCCATCTTTTAAGGTCACGGCATACCTGCTCCCACACAAAGCAGTCAAGCTCAAATATAAGACCCGCCTCCTCCAATATGGGAATGAACTCTCCCGGAGATATCCACCCCAGGCTCTCATGCTCCCATCTGCACAAAGCCTCTGCACCGGCGATCTTTTTTTGCCTGTAATCCACCTGAGGCTGGTACCATACCTGAAGCTCACCGTTTCTGATGGCAGCCGGCAGATGTCCACACAGATCCACTGCCCGCTTGCCAAAATGCCACTGATCAGGATTGTAAAAAGCATAACCCTCTTTTTTGGTGTGCTTGACACGCTTCTCAGCCACCCGGGCACAGTCAAGCATATGGTCGATATCCGGGTCCTTATAGTCCTCCGGAGTCAGCACATATAGCCCGCTACAGATCTGTATCGAATTCTCTTTGCCCAGGTCGATGAAGAAATTGGTAACGGGATCCATGACATTTTTCTTATCCTGCATTATCAGGACATCTCCCTTAACGATACGGAGCACGGCAATGTGATCCGCGTCCACGCGGCATGCCGTCTCTATCTCTGAAAGATTGTCCATGATCCTGTCAGCCCAGAACTTAAGCAGATCATCCCCTGCTGACATACCCAGGCTGTCGTTGATAAACTTGAAATTCCTGATATTGTTGTATGCAATAAGATATGTTACCTTGGGATGCTCGAGAATGATATCCCTGGCCTTTTTCCTGAAGCCGTTAAGGCTTAAGAGTCCGGTCAGAGGATCGCGGTCGATAAGCTCCTGCATTTTTTGTTCATGCAGCTGGTGCATCAGTCGCCATCTTTGGATGATAAGCCCCACCAAAAAGCAGGTGGCGACCACAAGCAATATTAAAAGGATTCCATACTCATGGAAATAATCCGAAATATCATAATGATACAGGTTGCGGGAGGTATAATCCAAAACGACGGCTGAAACCTGGGTCTCATCGAGTTGTGCTATGCCCTTGTTCAGGCGCGCGATGATGCTGCGTCCGCGGGAATCATCCAGGGCACCTGCTCTGAAATTCATGGCAAACACAGCGGCAGGCCGGACCTCAAGATCTTTGTATGCCGGTTTTTGCAAGACATAGCTCCACACAAAGGAGTTGTGCAAAAGGGCATCCACCTCGCCTGCGCGAAGGGCCTTGACGCTGTCATCCATGGTGGCATACATCTGGATATCAATACCGGAATAGAGCTTTTCCACCGTCTCCGCCGCAGCTCTCAAGGACTCCACCATGCCTACCTTAAGATTGTTAATGGGAGGCATGTGTCCATTGCCTTTTGTGACCAAGGTAAAGGGAGTCTGCATGATATTGTCAGACACGATCATGGTCTTGCCTGCCTGGCTGTCCACTGCACCGCCAAAGGGCATGAGCAAGTCATAATCGGTATTGTCCAAAGCGGTTTTGAGGTCATCTTCCTTTATGGGTACAAGGTTCACGTCCAGCCCGGCATCTTCTGCAACTATGCGCATCAGATCCGCGCCAATGCCTACGACCTCTTCGTCTTCAATATAAAAAACAGGGCATCGGTCAGCGGGGACACCCACGGTCAGGACATCAATATTCTCACTGTCCGAGGCTGCAAAAACTGTCATACCGCTTAGGATGATCATCCCCAGGCAGGCAGCCGCCGACATCAGCCTTTTTATATACATTTTACCCTTCATCCGCAGCCCCCAAATTAAGCTAAAGATAGCTACTTCTTTATTATAACAGAAGCGTTTCAGATAATAAAGCACGTAAATGCCAATGCCTTGACGGAACAATCTCTGTTGCGGACCGTTTAGACGGAATGGGGCAATATCTATTTTGCGCCTTCCCGGAGGAGAACGTCAGTATTTGTTGTGGACCTTCTCGGCAAAACAAAGTACATCCTTTATCTCCACTGCTGAGCCGTCGTCCAGTACGACCCTACCACTCATTCTGCCAAAGACCTGGTGCTGGTCTGAGACGATCAGCTTGAAATCCATTTTTGCAAAACGGTCAAGCACCGGCACAAACTCCATCTCAAATCTCCCGTCGGAGGATGACATATGCCAGGTGTCCATGTAGGATGGACTGTCCATGTCCATGGGATCCGGATCGTTGGGTATGCCAAAGGAAACATCATCAAGCTTATGGGCTACTCCATCCCAGAAGATAATGTTCTCACTGGCAGCCTTAGTATTGCCAAAACCATATCCAATATTGAAGCCAAAGCTGTGGCCATCCACCATGGCGTTGCCATTGCCCCAGTACCAAGTGTTGTCATAGGTCCAGACTCCCCTGCCCCAGTCCAGGGTGCCAAAGTCATGCTCCGGATCAAAACGATACTCCCGGCCATCGAAGCTTATGCTTCCCGATGCCGGCATGGTGTTGATCTTTTGATTATAGTAAAAATGCCCCTTTTTCTCCCAGGGGGTGGCAATGACCATGGTGTCCATATCCGGCTGATTCAAGGTTATGTCTGCCTTCAGTGGCTTGCCGCCGTAAAAACTGTCAAAGCTGCAGGTAATATGTCGCGACAAAGGAGCTTTTTCAAATCTCATCCGAAGCCTTTTGTCCTCATAGACCACATCGCCGACATCAGAGCTCTCCGGCAGATGGAGCTTTCCCATGGGAAAAACATTCAGCACCGTCTCGGTATGCTCCCACCCATCATCAGGATGCAAAAGGGACACAGACTGAAGCCCCACATATCCGTCATCCGAAATGGTAAATGCCGCGGCAAAACTTTGCGTCCCATCATGCTTTCCATCATGGATGATAATGTAGTAATCCCACTCCTTGATGCGAAATGCCGGTGCCTTGATCTTGCTGCGGCTGTACTCCCAAAGCTGCTTTCTCGCCCAGCCGGGTTCTCGCAGATTGCCCTTCTCATCCAGAAGCGGAACCCTTGTTGTTATCTCATAATTTCTCATATTTATCCCCCCTCGATACGATTGGTAGTGTCAACTCTGACACCCCTATTTTGCTACTAAATCCTTTATTTTCGGGAGATAAATAAAAAATGAGCATTCACCTCCCTGTTTTGGTATAATGTCATCTGCGAAAATCACCTATACCAAAGAAGGCAATGCTCATGAACATTATACTTTATTTACTTCAAATCATTCAATATCTTTATCAGCAAAATATCTGGCTGATAAA
>CAMOFS010000060.1 GCA_946613735.1 uncultured Lachnospiraceae bacterium
CTTGATGATCGGCTCCTTGCCGCCTGTGATGATGAGCGCCTTGTCAATATCGGCATTACAGATTCCTTGGTAAGCATACATGAGCATCCTGTAGTTATTGACGGTTCTGAAAAGATATACCGGCCTACCATCCAGAGGCTGGTGATGGTTACCAACAACGGACACATCACGACCTTTGATATGGATGAAGCATTGGAGTTTTCCTATGACCATTCGGTGGACTCCCCCAGGACAAAGGCGCTTTTTGAGCATACCCACAGTGGGATATGGAGCACCTACCTCCTTTTTTACGGGGACATCCAGTACGGTTGCTGGTCAGTTAAGCTTAAGCTTTCCGATGCTATGGCTTATTACGCGCTATCGCTGGAGATAGGTTCGGCCATGAGATATCTGTACCTGGCTCTTGAACAGCAGGAGATGCACTCCAAGCTTGAGATCCAGAACAAGATACTGGACTATTCCTCCAGACATGACCCTCTTACCGGCATTTACAACAGAGCGGGAGTCTTTAAGTATATTTACGATACATATTCTGATCAGACGGACAGCCTTTTTATAGTTGTGATAGCTGATCTGGATCATCTGAAGCAGATCAACGACAACTACGGCCACGACGCAGGAGACTATGCCATCGTGGCAGCCAGTGAGATACTTAACGAGGCCCTGGGAGAACATACCAGGATGGGACGTATAGGCGGGGACGAGTTTGCCTGTGTTTTTGAGAAAGACGACCTTCACAATGCCGAAACGTTTATATCAAAGGTAAAAGAACTCTGCCAAAAGGAAAACGAGACCAACAACAAGCCGTTTTATGTGGAGATATCCATAGGATGCTATGAGGCAGATATTACGGAGCTTACTGATATTTCAAAAGCCTTAAAGAAGGCAGACGACATGCTCTATGAGGCAAAGAAGCACAGACGTGAATCTGTATTGAGATAGGGGACGTTTGGGGAGATATGAGGGTTTATATCAAAATGGAGCTGGCGGATCATATCGAGAACAAGAAAAGAAATAACACAGACTACAGAAAACCGGAGGATTATCAGTTATGAATATTAGTCAGGATCTAATTGTAAACGTGGACATTAACCTAGCGTCCCTGATACTTATGCTTGGTGTTTTGATCATGGCGCTGCGTACCCTTAACTTCAAGGATATAAGAGGTATGATCTATATTAACATGGTCATTCTTATCATTATTTGTGATGCAGCCAGTATGGTTCAGTATTATATATACGACACACGTGGGTCCATAACAGCCATGCTGTTTTATAATCTGATCATCGAGGTGTCACTCAATCTCATGGTTTATTCATTCCTTTTGTTCGTATTGTACGAGATCTTTAAAAGCAGGGATTATGTCAGGCGAATGCTTCTTAAATACACCATACCTGTAGGATTACTCATAATAGCCAATATAGTAAGCTTCTTTAACGGCTTCCTCTGGTCTTATGATGATAATTACATGTATGTGGGAAAACCCGCTTATTATCCCTACATGCTGATAGAGTATGGATATCTTATTTATGCCATTATTCTGTATTTTAAGTTCAAGTCACAGGAAAAGAGTTCAGCGAGATTTAATATCTGGCTGTATCTGATACCAATGGTGATCGGTACCGTAACAGAGATCCTCACCGGATATGTGGCATTTACCCTTGGCTCGGCCATTGCCTTTACGGCATTGTATCTGGTCATGGCCAAGGAGATGGGCTACAGGGATTATGAGAGTGGTTTTTACAATCCCATTTTTCTCTCGCATCTATACAGCCTGGTGGATAATGGGACATATAACCTGTCCAGTATCATCACCTGTGAGCTTAAAGATGAAAACCAGCTGGGACAATTTTGCGAGGCTCTAAGGTCAGTACTTCCCGAGGGCACCGATACCATCCGCACCGAAGCCAACAAGTTTATCACAGTATCGGAGTCTGCAGACCGGGGATATGTGTTTATGCTGACTGAGGATGTGGCCATGGTTGCTGAGGAGGCAGGGATCGAAGTTGAGGTTGACAGCCTAATCAAGAAAAAGAAGGAGCTTGCCGCAGACTTCTTTATTGACAACATCAGGTTAAGGAGGAATTGATCATGTCGTTTTTTGTAGAGAGAGATTACGCTACCATGTTTTTGGATGGCGCCACTATACTTTTGCTGGTCATTATTATGGTCATGTCATCGGAGGAAAGAAAGAGGGGACGTGAAGACGATAAGAGGTTTTTTTTACTCCTTATAGTTAACTGCATTATGGCAGTGGGCGATACCATAGCATATATTTTTGAATACAAGCCCCTTGCCTTGAGTACAGTTTACAGTACCATAGGCATGACGATATTTTATTTCTGCTTTATACTTGTTGTGATGATCTGGGCGGATTATTGCAGGATCAGATTCAAGGAAAGAGGAGTTACATCGGGGAACATCTATAGGCCTGAATATATCCCGGGACTGGTGATGCTTGCGATGGTGCTTATAAATGTTTTTACAGGCTGGATCTTCTCCTATGACAGGGCAACAGGGGATTATTACAGAGGCTTTATGTTCATAGTTGTATACATTGTCTTTGCATTTTACGCTATTATGGGCTTTATACATCTTGGCAGATACAGGAGCAGGAACTCCACCACGCGGCTGATCCCGATGTCCGTATACATCCTGCCGATTATATTTGGCTTTGTGTTTACTTTTGCAGTTAAGGGCTCTGCCTCCTTTGCGTCCATAGGTTTGGGGATGGCCTTTACATTTACGTACATAGGCACCATAAACGAGTCGTTGAATATCAGCTACAAAAAATCGGTAAAGTAGGATAAGGTGAATAGATATGAGAATTGAAGAAATATTAGATGAAAAAAGCGCAGCCAAATATGAAGATATTATAGGACAGGATCTGGTGAATGATCTGTCAAGACGCTTTTTCAAAGGGCTGGTGGCGTTGGATGACGACGGATCCTGTCACGGAGCCGTGGTATACGAGCTTTTGGATGTGGATGCAGATGCAGATATCAAAAGCCGGATCAGGCTGCTTGTGGGTGACAATGATGAGATCAAGGATCAGCTTGAGGTAGAGTATAAAAAAGCTGTCAGCGAAGAAGAAGTAGCAAAAAGCTTCTTTGAGACCTCGGAGAATGAGGTGGCATCATTTTTTGAAAAGATCGGGTTTTCCAAGGTATCAGTAGAGAGTAGGGAGCTTAGGTTTACCGTGGGTGAGCTTGACAAGCTTCCCATCAACCGTAAGGCCAAGATGCCGGATTATATTAAGAGTCTTTCCGACATCTCCATTATCCAGTACAGGAACTTTGTGAAAAGGGTTCTCATAAAGGGTAACAAGGGGACGGTGGAGGATCTGGCTTATCTTCCCATGACCTGGTTTGAGCGAGATGTATCGTCCTGTTCCATTTCTGATGATAAGATTGACGGCATCCTTTTGGTCAGGAGGACACCCTCCGGAGAACTCCATCCTCAGCTTTATACAGCTTTTGGTCCTGAATATGTCAAATGTCTGGGCTTTATGCTGGTCAAGACAGTTAACTACGTGATGGAGAATTACTCACCGGACACCAAGGTTGTGATATACAGGCACAATAAGGAGATCATAACCCTTACCCACAAGCTTTTATCCGGATACAAGGGGGATGAGATCTTTATGGGAAGCAGGGACGAGTAAGACTATTTTAAGGAGGCATGAAGATATAGTGAATAAACAGACAAAGGTATCAATTGGCGTAATGGTGATCTACCCCGTGTGCTTTGCGCTTGTTATAGCGCTGCTTATATACAGGGGTCTTTCCGCTCTGCCGGATACATCCATCATCAATGTAAGCATCGATCTTTTTGGAATGCTGATGGGGTATGTGCTCTATGTATGCTGCAGGTTCGATGCAGAAAAGAGTGACTCCAATCTTAAGTATTTCTTCTTTTTACACAATGCTGCTTATCTGGGACTGTTTGTAGATGCGGTTTCATGGCTGGTGGATGGAGTGGCACAGCTTCGCATGATCAATGTCATTGATAACTATCTGTATTTTATGTGTGCACCACTTCAGGCATTTTGCTACTACAAGTACATTTCAAACGTAATAAGGCTGGAGGGAAAAGGGTACCGGATCCTTGATAAGTTAATGAACGGCGGACTGATCCTTGGTATTGCAGTAAGGCTTTTAAATGTCTTCTTTGGTCATTATTTTACAGTCTCTGCAGACGGAGTTTACAGCAGGGGCTTCCTCTATCCACTTTCCATGCTATACGTTTTCTTTACGCTTATTGCTATGATGGTGGTGATCATAAAGGAGAGAAAGCAGTTAAAGACATATCAGCTGGTGGTGCTTTTTACATATATCTTTGCACCCCTGGTGACTGTCGTATTTACAGTTATGGTGTATGGACTGTCGCTAAGCCCCAGCGTGATCATGCTGATACTCTTGCTGATGTACTGTGCTATCAATATCTCACAGGGAAAGGAGAAGGCGGTGGCAGCCAGGGATCTGTCTGTGGCGTCCTCCATCCAGCGAGATGTTTTGCCTCAGATCTTCCCCTACCTTCCTGAGAGAAAGGAGTTTGATATCTATGCCTCCATGACAGCCGCAAAGGAGGTGGGCGGTGATTTCTACGATTTCTTTATGGTGGATGAGGATCACCTGTGCCTGGTAATGGCAGATGTTTCAGGTAAGGGCATCCCAGCGGCACTCTTTATGATGGTTGCCAGGACCATGATAAAAAACTACGCCCTGACGGGACAGTATTCCCCTTCTAAGATCTTAGAGCATGTGAATGACCAGCTTTGTGAAGGCAATACTGCAGGGCTTTTTGTGACTGTGTGGCTGGCTATCGTGGATCTTCGTACAGGAAAAGGATATGCGGCCAATGCCGGACATGAGCACCCGGCTCTCTGTAGAAGTGGCGGTAAATTTGAACTGGTAAAGTACAGGCATTCCGTAGCGGTTGCCACCATGGAGGGAATGGCATTTAAGGAGCATGAATTTGAGCTTTTACCCGGTGACACCTTCTTTGTCTACACCGATGGTGTCTCTGAGGCGACAAATGCTCAGCTGGAGCAGTTTGGAGAGGAGCGACTTATCACAGCTCTGAATAAGGATCCTTCGGCTTCTCCAAAAGAGCTGCTTTCAAATGTGTATGATGATATTGTTGCTTTTGTTAATGGAGCTGAGCAGTTTGATGATATTACCATGCTTTCATTTAAGTATTTTGGATGAGTGATTTTTAGAAAAGAGGTGCATTGCCGCCTCTTTTCTGTTACAATGAAGTGGTTATGGATAAGACTGCAAGGATATTGGACTCAGGGGAGCAGCTTCGCTTTATAGGGCTGGCCCATGAGCTTTTGGATAAAAAAATAAAAGAGATCGGAAGGCAGCTTACCTTTCATGTCACTACCTTTGGCTGTCAGATGAATGCCCGTGATTCCGAGAAGCTTATCGGCATCCTTAAGGATGTGGGATATGTGTGGGAGGAGTCGGAGGATGCGGATCTGGTGATCTACAATACCTGTACCGTCAGGGATAACGCCAACCAGAAGGTATACGGTAAGCTGGGGTATCTTCATGGGTTCAAAAAAAAGAATCCTCTGATGAAGATAGGTATGTGCGGCTGCATGATGCAGGAGCCTTCCGTTGTTGAAAAGATTAAAAAGTCATATCCCTTTGTGGATATGATCTTTGGTACTCATAATATCTACCAGCTGGGAGAGCTTATATACCTTATGCTGGGAGGTGAGGATGAGGGACATGATGTCACCATTACCAAGCGTGGGCAGGTGATAAGTGTCTGGGATGAGGCTTCGGGTATCATGGAGGATCTCCCCACGGAGAGGAAGTATCCCTTTAAGTCCGGGGTCAATATCATGTACGGCTGTGACAATTTTTGCAGCTACTGCATAGTCCCCTATGTTCGTGGAAGGGAGAGGAGCCGCGATCCCAAGGAGATCATCCGGGAGATAGAGAGACTTTCGGCTGATGGCGTGATCGAGGTCATGCTATTGGGTCAGAATGTTAATTCCTACGGCCGTGGCGCCGATTTTGACATGGACTTTCCCAGGCTTTTGCGTGAGGTCTGCAGGGTAGATGGGATAGAGAGGGTGAGGTTTATGACCTCACATCCCAAGGATCTGTCGGATGAGCTCATATCGGTCATGGCTGATGAGCCAAAGGTCTGCAGGCATCTGCATCTGCCACTCCAGTCCGGGAGCAGCAGGCTTTTAGCCGAGATGAACAGGCATTATGACAAGGATCAGTATCTGGCATTGGTGGATCGTATCAAGGCTGCCATTCCGGATATAGCACTTACTACGGATATCATCGTGGGTTATCCCACTGAGACCGAGGAGGACTTTTTGGAGACCATGGATGTGGTATCTAAGGTACGTTACTCCGCGGCCTTTACCTTTATCTATTCACAACGCACCGGCACACCTGCGGCAAAGCTTCCCATGGTTTTCGAGGATCAGGTGCATGACAGGTTTGACAGACTTTTGGCTCTGGTTCAGGATATCGGGGCTGAGGAAAATGGCAGGCTGGTGGGTAGCAGGCAAAAGGTGCTGGTGGAGCAGCTCAATGAAAAGGAAGAGGGGCTTGTTACCGGCAGGCTTTCCAACAATCTGACAGTCCATTTGCCGGGAGATGCTTCCATGATAGGACGCATACTTGACGTTACCATTACCGAGAGTGGAGGGTTCTATCTTCGGGGAGAGTGATATGTACGCATATATTTCAGGAACTATTGATTATATTACCGAGAATGCCGTGGTAGTGGACAATCATGGCATCGGATACGAGATATCCATGTCGGGCAGAGACCTTTGTGTGCTGCACAAGGGTGATGAGGCAAAGATATATACCCACTACCAGGTTAGTGAGAACAACATCGGTCTCTACGGCTTTTTATCCCGTGACTGTAAGCGTGTATTTGAGCTGTTACTCTCTGTAAACGGTGTAGGGCCCAAGGGAGCACTGGCAGTGCTGTCTGTACTGTCCGTGGAGGATCTGACCTATGCGGTTTTGGGAGACAACGAAAAGGCCATTACCGCAGCGCCGGGCATAGGCCCCAAGGCTGCAAAAAAGATAATCTTAGAGCTTAAGGACAAGCTGGATCTGAATGATGCAGTATCCGAGACACTTGATCGCGGGTCACAAGCGGCCTCTGTCAACAGCGGTATTAAAAATAACGTTCTCATGGGACTTACGGCTTTGGGATTTTCGTCATCGGATGCCCTAAGAGCCCTCAATTCCATCGAGATCACTGAGGATATGACGGAAGAGGAGCTCCTTAAGATGGCGCTGTCGGCTTTCATGTCATCCTGAGCCTGGATGCCAGCGATGGAATATTAAGAGATTCTTCGTCACTGCGTTCCTCAGAATGACACAGGATACTGTCATCAAAACGAAGGAACCGCGCCCACTGTCATCCTGAGCGAAGCGAAGGATCTTTGCCCCACTGTCATCCTGAGCGAAGCGAAGGATCTTTGCCCCACTGTCATCCTGAGCGAAGCGAAGGATCTACATAGGAATACATAATGGAACGTAGAGTAATTACAACAGAAGTCACCAGGGAGGAAAAGGAAGCAGAAAACACCCTCCGCCCCAAAAGACTCCGCGATTACATAGGACAGGAGCCGATCAAGGAATCGCTCCAGGTATATATGGAGGCGGCATCCG
>CAMOFS010000061.1 GCA_946613735.1 uncultured Lachnospiraceae bacterium
GTTAAGCTCGATGACAGGATCCGATCACTGATGGTCTTTTGCGTGGATGAGGCGGGAAATGAGGACTACAGGCTAAGGTCAGATGAGTATATGCTTTTGGGTAAAGCCGAGGTGGCTGATACATTAAAGCAGCTTAAAAAGAAGTATTCTAGGCTTATGGAGGACCAAAATGCGACAGAGGAAGAGATAAATTCGCTTTCAAAGGTGATAGCTGACTATGATAGCATCAGCTTTTCGGGAGTGATAGATAACGAGAACAAGACGATAAGATCCCAGAATGTCAATGGAAGGGGTGCAGTTAAAAAACTCATGGTCGTAATGGAAAATGACCGGGTAACAGGCAGAAACAATGCAAAGGATATAGAACTGATCTACAGTGGGTATTCCCCTTATGTGGCGGATGACAGGTATATGAACTATGCCATCCTTGCCATTGAGGTGCTCCCCAATGCCTTTTATCAGAACAGAAATGAGAACACGGATGATGAAGGCTTTCATACCTATACAGATGAAAGGACAGGGATCACATGGCATTATATCTATGATGCAGCAGGCTGCATCGACTATCTATACACAGATAGTGACATACGTTCCATAATATCCGGAAACGGTACTTTGGTGGTGCCGGAATATATTAACGGAGTCAGGGTCGTAGGTATCGGAGGTTCCGGCAGCAGCAGTGATCTGCATACCTTTATACCTGCCGGCTACAGGGCTGAAAATGGGGAACTGATGAGATTTGATTTCAGCCAGGTATATATCCCCTCCTCCATAAAGCGCATAAATGATGGCGCTTTCTCGGGGATAAAAACCGGAAGGGATATGCCTGTAAGCAGCACGGAGACAGCCGACGGTTATACGGGTATCAGGCTTCCCGCTTCCATCGGATATGTAGGAGCATACGCCTTTTATGACACTAATTTTGTTTCGGTTACGATAGAGGATGCTGCGGGTCTTTCCATAGGTATGGGAGCCTTTTCGGATATGAAGGAGTTAAAGGAACTATTGATCTATGGAGGTATATCTGATGAGAGCCCCTTTGTGATAGGTGATGGAGCATTTTTGGGTGATGATGCCTTAGAGGTAATGGTGATCCCGGATGAGATATCCCTTGAGGGAGGTGAGTTTACGGCAAACGTTGCCACCGGTGGCATGACCGGGATATATGCGGCATATCGCGGCGTGGTGTATGAGGGAGAATATCCAGATGCCGCCAAAACCTCCGTATATCCCATCTTCGGAGCGAGAGCTGCGGAGGACAAGCTTTCTGCAGGCGAGTACCATCTTATGTACTCCGGAGATTTCAGCACGTTTTGTGACAGTACCTATGAGTGCTTTACTGATGATGATGGTTCATACTGTATTTCGGATCCATCGGCGGTAATGTCTGATATCGAAGCTTTTGCCTGTGAAAAAAGACCTGTTATTAAATCGGAGTCCGATGCAGACACGGTATCCGTAACTGCCTTTGTGGTAAAAACAAAGGAAACCGGCGGGGTAAGGCAGCTTTTGGCAGATGAAAACGGTAAGCTTTTAACCAGCTATTACAGACTGATGATACCCGTGGAGATCAGATCGGACCAAACAGTCTTTATGGATGAATACGAAGGTGACTACGAAAAGGTTATGGCCCATCTTAATGAGGTGAGCGTAGAGTTGGATAGGACAAGGGCATCTTATCAGGCGCTTTTGGCGGAGAATGAAAGGCTTTTGGCAGAAAATGAAAGCCTCAGGCAAAATGCGGGCCGCATAACACCTTCTTCTACAGGATCAGCAGGATCATCCGGGGGATCCGGCAGTGGAACCTATGGTTCCTCCGGGTCATCCTCATCAGGAGGCGGAGGAGGCGGAGGCGGATCGGCCACCGGAAAGAAAGGAGGTTCCGCCATAGCAGGTGCTGCCACCACGGAAAAGGCATCGGCAGTGTATGAAAACTATGCCAGGCTTGTTAAAAAGAATCAGAAACTGACTAAAAAGATCAAAAAGCTTAAAAAGAAAAACAGCCTTTTAAAGGATGCGGTAACCAGGCTAAAACAGCAGAAGACGGACCTTAAAAACGCCATAAAGGAATGGAAAAGACATTGATATTATGGCATAATACTCTACATGAGTGTAGAGATAAAAGAAATGTCGGATCACGGCCCCATCAGGCTGTACATCGGTGACGAGAGCTTTTTATATGATGTGTACGGACTCATCACAGCCTTTTATCCCGGCAACAGACCGGAGATCAAAAAGGATCCGTCCGAAGCGCAGATAGTGATCGACGTACCCGAAGGTGCCGACCGCATCACAAGAAAAAACAGATTAAAAAAAGAACTGTATAATGAGCTTGCCTCAAGGCAGGGACATACCCTGCCCTGGGGGACTCTAACCGGAGTACGACCTACCAAGCTCACCCTCAGAGAGCTGGCAAAAGGCAGCTCCTTTGACGAGACGGTGGAGTACATGAAGAAAAACTATCTGACGTCGGAGGAGAAGGCTCATCTTGCCACCAGGATAGCCGTCCGAGAGAGGCAGATGATGGCTGAGATCCCAGATGACAGCGTGTGTCTTTACATAGGCATTCCCTTCTGCCCCAGCATCTGTTTGTACTGCTCCTTTTCATCCTATGCCATAGGTGCATACCGCGACAGTGTGGATGCATATATAGCGGCGTTGAAAAAAGAGCTTTCAGAGACGGCAAAGGCCCTGGAGGGAAGGAATATAGCTGCGGTGTATTTCGGAGGCGGTACCCCTACCTCGCTGTCGGCAAATCAGCTTTTGGGACTTTTGGAAACTGTGGATGCATCCTTTGACCTGTCGCATCTAAAGGAGTATACCGTTGAGGCGGGACGTCCCGATTCTATCACGGCAGATAAGCTTGGGGTCCTGGCGGAGTATGGAGTAAACAGGATATCCATCAATCCCCAGACCCTGCAGCAAAAGACTCTGGACACTATCGGCCGCAGGCATACGGTAGATGACTTTTACAGGGCTTATAATCTGGCAAGGGAGTATCCGTTTTTGATCAATACTGATCTTATCGTGGGTCTTCCGGGAGAAAAAGAAGAGGAGGTAAAGGACACCCTTGAACGGATCATCAGCCTGTCACTGGATAATCTGACAGTGCATTCCCTGGCAAAAAAGAGAGCCTCCAGGCTCACTGAACAGTGGGATGATTATTCTTCGGATGCTTTTGTCTACACCGATACTATCGAAAGGCTTGTTTTTGATACGGCAGCCAGGCTTGATATGGAGCCTTATTACATGTATCGACAGAAGGAGATAGCAGGTAATATGGAGAACGTGGGCTTTGCAAAAGAGGGGGCGGAATGCCTCTATAATGTGCTCATGATGGAGGAGGCCAGTGACATAGCTGCCTTCGGCGCAGGAGCAGTATCCAAGCGGATATCCCAAAGCCCGGCGAAAACGGTCGTAACGGACAAGGCCGACAGGCAAAAGAACCCCAAGGACGTCAAAAACTACATAGACAGGATAGATGAAATTATTCAAAAAAAACGTAAATTCTTCTAACTTTATTCTGTGAAAAATGCTAAATCTGTGGTATAATATAGGCGTATGCGGCAGTAAAAATGTACCTGGTTTTGAAGGGGCCGGTGCAGCGTTTAAGCAGAGGTGTGTGGATGAGTAAGTACAGTGTCGGAGACTACATAGTACACGAGAACTCCGGCGTATGTAAGGTCATAGATATATCTGAGAAGGCTCTTTCGGGCAGAGGCTCGGAGAAGCTTTACTATAGCCTGGAGCCGGTGTATCAGACAGGCGCATCCGTGACCACACCCGTTGAGAGCAAGGTCCGTATACGAGACGTCCATTCCAGGGACGAGATGCAGAGCCTTTTGGATAAGGCACTTGATCTTCCCGTGGTGGCCGAGGACAATATCCGTGTCCTGGGAGACATCTTCAAGGAGATGATGCAGCGCTTTGATCCGGAGCCTTTGGCTTCGGTTGTGAAGACTGTTTACCTCAGGGAGCAGATCCGCATGGCGGCCGGTAAAAAGATCATGTCCTCCGATGAAAAGATTATGGCCATAGCAGGCAGGAAGCTTTTTGAGGAGATGGCATTTGCCCTTGACACTGACATGGACACTGCTGAAAAGATGTTTTTCAAGAATCTTAAAAAGGAAAAGGATGAGTGCATTAAGACCTTATCCATACAGTAATGGCTAAGCGAAAAAAGAGGACCAGTTGGGTCGACATTATAATATGCATATTTGCGGCGATCGGTGTGGTAAGCACGATCGCCGTATCTGTGCGTGGGATACGGGCACTTATGGATGTAAAAAAGGTGGTGGAGGAGCCCCCTGCTATCGCCGAGGAGCTTTTGACTCCCAACGAGTATTCCAGGCCAGGGACACAGTTGGATGAGGTGGAGGGGATAGTCGTACATTATACTGCCAACCCCGGCACCTCTGCAAAAAACAACAGGAGTTATTTTGAGGGCCTTAAGGACTCGCATGAGACCCATGCCAGCAGTCACTACATCATAGGCATAGAGGGTGAGATAATACAGTGCATCCCCCTTTCAGAGCAGGCTTATGCCAGCAATGACAGGAACGTGGATACCATAGCCATAGAGTGCTGCCATCCTGATGAGACCGGTGAGTTTTCCAGGGACACCTATGATGAGCTGGTACATCTGACAGCCTGGCTTATGGGGCAGTATGATCTAAAGATCGACGACGTGATCCGTCACTATGATGTCTCAGGCAAGCCCTGTCCCAAGTTCTTTGTGGATCATCCCGATGAGTGGGAGGCATTTAAAGCTGACGTGGAAAAGTACATAGATACCCATGGTAAAAAGGTAAGGAAGCATGACTGAAGACAGATACAAAAGACTGATGGAAGCCATAGGCTCCAAGGCCATATATGCCGGACTCATTAATGCAGCGGATGCGATCATTACCCTGGCCATATTTCTTATATACGTGATCAGTGTGATACGGGCTTTTTTTACCGGTTCTGACCACCTTATCCCCATGATAGCCGTTCCCGGCATCTCATTTGTGCTGGTTAGTGTCTTTCGAAGGATATATGATGCCAAAAGACCCTATGAAGTCTATGGTATTCCGGCAGTCCTAAAAAAGGATTCCCCGGGCAAGAGCTTTCCCAGCCGTCACATTTTTTCGATATTCATCATCGGAGTGACATTTTTGTCTGTATATCCCGCTCTTGGACTGATCGTGCTGTTATTGGGCGTCATTCAGGGGATCATAAGAGTCATAGGCGGGGTGCATTTTATCAAGGATGTTGTTTGCGGAGCCCTGGTGGGGATAGGATTTGGTCTGCTTGCTTACGGCATTATCCTTCCGATCCTGTCATCATAAGCGAAGCGGTTTTTCCCCAGATCCTGTCATCCTGAGCGAAGCGAAGGACCTTTTCTCTAAAATCCTGCATTTTCCCTTGACAACCACAGGAAAACTGTGTATTATGTCCTAGTGCAAATTTTCCCAATTAACACAAGTCATGAGACCCGTGTCATTAGCTCATGACGGTTTATAATTCGGAGGTATATATTTTGGCAAACATTAAATCTGCAAAAAAAAGAATCCTTGTTATCGATAAGAAGACTGCTCGTAACAAGGCTATCAAGTCAGGTGTTAAGACAAGCATCAAGAAGGTAGAGGCTGCTATCGCTTCAGGTGATAAGGCAGCAGCTGAGGCAGCTTTGGTTTCAGCTACTTCTTCTATAGACAGAGCCTGCACAAAGGGTGTATATCACAAGAACAATGCATCCCGCAAGGTTTCACGTCTTGCATCACAGGTTGCGTCAATGTAATAAAAGCTCGTTTATCAGGAGCTCACAACCTATTTTGGCATCCATGCTGCCGGTCCGGATCTTATACTGGATATCGGCAGCTTTTTCTATGGCTTTTTTTGCATCATGGGGAGGGAAGCTTTTAAAGTGTCCGGCCTTATGGTGCTTTTTTATCTGCCAGTCCTGCATGCCGGTATGCCGGGCAACCTCGCTGTAGGAGAGGCCGTCTTCTATGAGCTCTCCGGCCTTAAGTATCCGTTCAAACTCCCACAGTATCATGTGAAGGATCTTCTCCGGCTCCACATTGGCTAATAGGAGATCATCATATCTGCCCATAGCGGCAGCACTGTCACCACTGGCTATGGCATCCAGCAGCGCAAATACACTGTCGTCATGATAACCGCTTACGATGGCCCGAACGTCATCTGTGCTGACAGAGTCCTTGCCGTGACAGTAGGAGAACAGCTTTTCCAGCTCGTTGTCCATGTAGTTCATGTTGTTCATGGACTTGTCAGCAGAGGTGATATCCAAAAAGGTCTGCCAGGCATCGCGGGTGATCCTAAGTCCGGCACCCCCCAGCTTTTCGCCTATGGCCCATCTCTCCAGATCGGGGCCGGTAAGCATATTAAGCTCTTTTACGGTATAGTTTTTGGAAAAAAACTTGTATGCCGCCAGACGTTTATCCACGTTCTTTTCTGTGAATATGACCACCGTACTCTCGGGAATGCTTTCAAGAGACCTGGTGAAAACATCATTTGAAGTTTTGAAAAAATCGGAATTCTCCACCAAAACCACCCTGCGCTCTGCAAAAAAGGGCATGGTGCCTATGGCTTCGATCATGGCAGAAAGATCAATCCCCGGTCCGGTGAAGCGATTGAAGTTCATTGACTGGGTGTCCTCGGGACGAATCAAAAGCGCCTCTAAGAGACGCTTTTTGTAAGAGTTTATGAGATAATCCTCACTACCGAAGATAAGATTTCCTCTCGATATATCCATCTGTTATCAAATCTCCTGAAGATCAGTAAGTGCGTGCTCTGTCAAAAGAGCCCGTCCGTGCTCGGCCATGATGCCGGTAACGGTCTCGTCATTGAAGATGGCATTGGAATGCTCGGCTACTGTAAATACATTGTGAGCGATCTCGCGCTTGACCTGAGTCATAGTCAGGTGCATGTAGTAACGCCCGTTGTATGAATACAGATCTGAAGGAATGTCACCTAAGTGTGAAAGCGCACGTGAAAGGGTGACGCAGTTGTCCAGGGACTCAAGCTCGGCCCAAACGGTCATGACGATGGGCTCGTTATCCGCAGCCCTCTCTAAAATACCCAGGGCCTCTTCTATCTGGCGACGCTTCTCCTCTTCGTCGAAATCAACAGGCTCATAAGGCTTGGCATCGGGACTGCCACCCGAGAGGATCTCGGAAAAGTCCTTAAGCTTCTCCTTGAACTGCTGGATCATGGCGTGGATGGCTGCATTGGTATCGTCGCTGATCATCAGAGACAGATCACCATCCTGCATGACTGACAACTGGACGTTGAGCGAATCACCTGTGGCCCTGAAGCCTATCTCATCGCGAGCCTCCTGAAGGATAAAACGAAGGAACTCCTCTGCCTTGCCGCGATCGTCCATGAGATCATCAAGTTTGACGCCGACTGCGTCCATCTCCTGACGCGAGATGACGCATCTTATGGAATTGTCATTTATCTTTGTAAACTTCATAGGCGTACCTCTAAAAAACTATATCAATTCTTACAATTATTATCGGATTGTATAGTTATCAATATTATAACAACATCGGCCGAAATTGCAACCAAAAATGACTGGATATTGCATTGACAAACTGTGAAATCTGTTGCGGCACAACCTTATACTGTGGTATCATACATACTGCAATGCACTCTGAGC
>CAMOFS010000062.1 GCA_946613735.1 uncultured Lachnospiraceae bacterium
GGTTTTACTTGAAAAATAGCGGTGTGAAATATATAATTTCTCTATATGCAAGGAGGAAGAAAATGACTGAAAAAGGAAAGTATTATATCACTACCGCCATCACCTATACATCGGGCAAGCCCCATATAGGTAACACATATGAGATCATCTTAGCAGATGCCATTGCCCGTTTTAAGAGAAAAGAGGGCTATGACGTACGGTTCCAGACCGGTACCGATGAGCATGGACAAAAGATAGAGACCCGCGCCATAGAGGCAGGCACCACACCCAAGGGCTTTGTGGACGAGGTGTCTGCTGAGGTAAAGCGCCTTTGGGATCTTTGCGACACCTCCTATGACCGCTTTATCAGGACCACTGATGAGGATCATGAGCGCCAGGTCCAGAAGATATTCAAAAAGCTCTATGATCAGGGCGATATCTACAAAGGATCATATTCCGGTATTTACTGTACGGAGTGTGAGGCCTTTTACACCGAGTCCCAGCTTTCTGACGGCAAATGCCCCGTCTGCGGCGGCGAGGTTCATCCCATGGAGGAGGAGGCATACTTTTTCAAGATGAGCAAGTATGCACCTGCCCTTATTGACCATATCAATTCCCATCCGGAGTTCATCCAGCCTGTTTCCAGGAAAAATGAGATGATGAACAACTTCCTGCTTCCGGGACTTCAGGATCTGTGTGTATCCAGGAGCTCCTTTAAGTGGGGCATACCTGTAGATTTCGACGACAAGCATGTGGTATATGTGTGGCTTGATGCCCTTACCAACTACATCACCGGCATCGGTTATGACGGAGATGGCAACCATAGCGATATGTACAAAAAGTACTGGCCCGCCGATCTGCACCTTATAGGAAAGGATATCGTCAGATTCCATACCATTTACTGGCCCATCTTTTTGATGGCTTTGGGCGAGCCTCTTCCCAAGCAGGTGTTTGGTCATCCCTGGCTATTACAGGGCGGGGAAAAGATGTCCAAGTCCAAGGGCAACGTGATCTATGCCGACGACATGGCAGAGCTTTTCGGAGTGGATGCGGTGAGATACTTCTGTATCCATGAGATGCCCTTTGACAACGACGGTGTCATTACTTGGGAGATTCTGACAGAGAGGTACAATTCCGATCTGGCAAATACTCTGGGTAACCTGGTTTCACGTACCATCGCCATGGAGAAAAAGTACTTCGGTGGTGTGGTGAAGAACCCCAAAGTTTCAGAGCCGGTGGACGAGGATCTGAAAGAAGTACTTCTGGGAGTACTTCCCGCAGTTTTGGAAAAGATGGAGACCCTTCATGTGGCAGATGCCCTGACTGAGGTTTTCAAGGCCTATAAGCGTCTGAACAAATACATAGATGAGACAGAGCCTTGGGTACTGGCCAAGGACGAGAGTAAATCTGACAGGCTGGCTACAGTGCTTTATAACCTGATCGAGGGCATTACCATGGCTACGTCGGTGCTTTCACCCTTCCTTCCCAGGACGGCGGACAGCATAGCTTCAGAGCTTAATACCTCATTACGTGATTTTGATGATTTAGCGACCTTTGGTCTCTATCCCGATGGCAATGAATTACCTGAGGAGACACCCATTCTCTTTGCCCGTGCAGATGTAAATGAGATCCTTAAAAAGACAGAGGAGATCACCGCAAAGCAGCGTGAGGAGTTTTTGGCATCACAAAAGACTGCCAGAAAGAATCTGGTGGCAGCAGGCAAGATGAGTCCTGAGGAGGCAGCCAGACTGGATGCAGCCGAGAGCGGCGCAGATGAGCCCGGCATAGATATCGAGGCCAAGCCCGAGATCAGCTTTGATGACTTTTCAAAAATGCAGTTTCAGGTGGGCGTGATAAAAAGCTGTGAGGCTGTGGAAAAGTCCAAAAAGCTTTTATGCTCCCAGGTTCAGGTGGGCTCCAAGACACTCCAGATAGTTTCCGGTATCAGAAAGTACTATTCGCCGGAGGAGATGGTGGGCAAGCGTGTCATGGTACTTACCAACCTTGCTCCCGCCAAGCTGGCCGGGGTACTCTCGGAGGGCATGCTTTTATGCGCCGAGGATGAAAAGGGCGACCTGGCCCTTATGACACCTGAAAAGGATATGCCATCCGGAGCGGAGATCTGCTGATGATATTTGAAAGCCACGCGCATTACGAGGACAGGAAGTTCGATTCGGATAGGGTCGAACTTCTTTCTATGATGAAAAAAAAGAATATAGGTACCATAATCAACGTGGGAACCACCTTAGAGCTTTCCCGGGCAAGCATCGATCTGGCAAGGGAGTATGACTTTATCTATGCAGCCGTGGGTGTGCACCCAAGTGATATAGCCTGCCTCGAGGAGGCATCCGACGGCTTGGATCAGCTTAAGTCAATGGCAGAAAGTGAGAAAAAGGTGGTAGCCATAGGCGAGATAGGCCTGGATTTTTACTGGGAAAAGGATGAGGCTGTAAGAGAGCGCCAGCGCTTTTGGTACAATAAACAGCTAGAGCTCGCCAGAGAGCTGGATCTGCCGGTGATCATCCACAGCAGGGATGCCAATGAAGAGACCTTTAATATCATGAAGGAGGCAGCCACCTTAGGTACGCGGGGAGTGATCCACTGCTATTCCGGATCCCCAGAGATGGCAGAGCAGTACGTCAAGCTGGGATACTACATAGGTATAGGCGGCGTTGTTACCTTTAAAAATGGTAAAAAGCTTAAGGAGACGGCCAAAAGGATACCCCTGGAGAACATCCTAGTGGAGACAGATGCTCCTTATATGGCACCGGAGCCCTTCCGGGGCGAGAGGAATGATTCCACCTTTTTGCCATATGTGATTAAGCAGATCTCAGAGCTTAGGGAGATCACAGTGGATGAGGTGATGGAGGTCACCAGGGAAAACGGCAAAAAGTTATTTGGAGTGGATTGATGTCAGATATTCGTATAGCCAACCCCATAAGGACCGCAGGGATCCTAAAAAGGTACGGGCTTTTTGCAAAAAAGAAATATGGTCAGAATTTCCTCATAGACGAGGGGATACTTGCTGAGATCGTGGATGCGTCAAGGATAAGTGATGCGGATCTGGCGGTGGAGATAGGCCCGGGTATCGGAGCCATGACCGAGTTTTTATGTGAAAAAGCGGGTCAGGTTCTGGCCATAGAGATAGATGAGAGGCTGATACCTGTTTTGGATGAGACGGTAGGCCATTTTGATAATCTTACGATCCTTAATGCAGATGTTTTAAAGACAGACATAGGAGCCTGGGCACGGGAGAACGCTCCGGGCAAAAGCATCAGGGTGGTGGCTAACCTTCCCTATTATATTACCACCCCCATCCTTATGGCTCTCCTGGAGGGGGATGCGCCCATAGCTTCCATTACGGTAATGGTACAAAAAGAGGTGGCGGAGAGGATGATAAGCGGCCCCGGAACCAAGGATTATGGAGCCCTGTCTCTGGCGGTGCAGTACTATGCCCAGCCGAGGATCGTCCTGACAGTGCCACCGGAGGCTTTTGATCCCAGACCGGGGGTGGAGTCAGCAGTCATCTCCCTTGAAAAATACGATAAGCCTCCCGTGGAAGTGCCTGATGAGAAGCTTTTGTTTGATGTCATAAGGGCTTCCTTTGCACAGAGACGAAAGACTCTGGCCAACGGCCTGGGTAACAGTCCGGATATCGCTCTTACCAAGGATGAGGCAGCATCAGTGATCGCCTCCTGCGGATGGGATGAGCGTATACGTGGCGAGACCCTTACCCTTTCCGAGTTTGCGAAATTGACACATATGATATATACTAAATGATATGGATATAAGTCAGTACGACAGCATCATACAGGGCCTGATAATGGATATGCAGGACAGCCGTGGCAAGGATCCGCGGATGTCTATTTCTTGTGGAAAAAAGCTTTTAGAGATCGGCATCGAAAGGTCCGAGCCTGAGCTTATAGGCTTTGCCCGTTTTTCCCTGGGTGAGACTTATTATCTGATGAACGATACTGACAATTTCTACCATGAGATGTCCCTTTGCATGGAGCCCCTGGAGCAGATCGGTGAGTGGGGCTACCTTACCATGGCCAACAACATGCTGGGTATCATGTCCCTAAACCGTGGCAATGCACCTGTGGCCATGGATTACTACATGGATGCTTTGAATTATTGCTATGATTACAGTCTGCCTGATCTGGAGTTTTTGGTCCACATGAATCTGGCGGCGCTGTATCTGGATATCTCTGATGCGGACAATGCCGTTTTTTATTACGAAAGGGGATACAAATACCTGTCATCCCACCGGGATATCGACGGTTACATAGAGAGCCTTACTGCAGACTGTGTGGGTCTAGGCAAGGCATACCTGCTAAAGGGCGATTTTGCAAGGTCAAAAGAATTTGACCTTAGGCTGGAAAAGGACTGCATGCCCTATGTCCACGAGCTGGAAAAGCTGGTGATCTATGCCTTTAGGGCCAGATTTTACCACGAGAGCGGCAGGGATGATGAATGCATGACATGTATTAGTGCCATCCGGGAGCATTTTTTACACGATCTCCCTGTGATGGATATCTTTGACGATATATATGATTTTTTGAAGCTTCTCCTGGAGATGGAGGAATACGACACCTTCACGGAGATACTGGATCACATGGAAAAGCCCATAGAGACCACAGGTATTAAGAATCTAAAAAGAAAGCTTTTGACTCTACGTATGAAGTACTACAAGGCAGCCAGGCATACGGATGCATACATGGAAAGTGGAGTGGAGTTTTTTGAGCTATCCCAGGAGATGGATCGTGAAAATGAGCAGATGGTGAAGGACACCATAGCCCTAAGGAGCCGCTACAATGACCTTACCGTGCTGACCAATGAAGTGAAGCGGGAGAACGAGGTGCTCTTGAAGCGCTCTGAGACAGATGCCCTTACCGGTATGTACAACAGACAGAAGCTCAACAGCTTTGGCGATGCTGCTTTTGAGAGAGCCAGGAAAACCGGGACCGGCTTTGCTGTGGAGATCCTGGATATAGATTATTTCAAGGAATACAATGACAATTACGGGCACCAGGCAGGTGACCGGTGCATAAGGTTTGTGGCAGATACCATAATGTCCCTTAAGCAACATCCCGGCGTCTTTTGCTCCAGATATGGCGGAGACGAGTTTGTGCTGATCTATGAGGGCTATTCCGATCGTGAGGTTTTCGATATGGCGCGTGAGCTCAAGGAGCGCATCGTAGGTGCTGCCTTTGAGCACAAGTATTCCAAGGTACCCATCAAGGTGGTGACCCTGTCCCAGGGCATATTCTGGGGGATCCCACAGATGGGACATTCCCTTTGGAACTATCTGCATGCTGCGGACAACAACCTATACAAGGTCAAGAAAAAGTCCCGAAACAGCATACTTTTAAGCCAGTCATCCGACTCATCGGACACCGATACCACCCACAACAAAAGCTATGAGACGTTGACCGATGAGTAAGCATATCCTGGGAATCCTTGCACACGTGGATGCAGGTAAAACCACACTTTCAGAGGCTCTTCTTTACACCGCCGGATCGATAAAAAGCTTTGGCAGGGTTGACAGGGGAGAGTCTTTTTTGGATGGAGAGGAGATAGAGAGGGCCAGAGGTGTCACTGTCTTTTCCAAGCAGGCCAGACTACACTGGCAGCAGGAGGACATTGTATTTTTGGACACCCCGGGACACGTGGACTTTTCTCCGGAGACGGAGAGGACACTGTCTGTTTTGGACTATGCCATTTTGGTCATCAGTGCTCCGGAGGGGGTGCAGAGCCATACCAGGACCCTGATGCGACTGCTTTTCAAATATCACATTCCCACTTTTATTTTTGTTAATAAGATGGATCTTACGGAGCGCCCAAAAGAGGAGGTGCTTTCGGATATCAGAAATAATCTCTGCGCCGAGGCGGTGATGTTGCCTAAAGGAGCGGGAGAGTTTTCTGCCAAAAACTGCGGAGATGAGGGGATAGAGGAGATCGCCGGATATGACGAGGTTCTTATAGAGGAGTATTTAAAAAAGGGCTCCCTTTCGGCAGATTCGGTCAAAAAGTCCATAGCCCGTCGGGGGCTTTTCCCCGTGTATTTTGGATCGGCCCTACGCCAGGATGGTATAACCAACCTTTTGGACGGAGTGGTGGAGCTTATGGTAAGTGAAGCTACGCCGGTTGATTTTGGTGCCAGGGTGTACAAGATAGGCTGGGATAAACGGGGCGAGCGGCTTACCCATATCAAGCTTACCGGAGGGGCCCTTCGTACCAAGGATGTGATCGTTACGAAAAGTGCATCCTCGGACAGCGAGGATGAGACAGAGCAGCAGATATCGGAGAAGATCCAGGGTATCAGGCTTTATGAGGGAGAGAGATTTGAGGCGACAGACAGCGTAGAGGCTGTGGAGATCTGTACCCTTTTGGGACTTACCAACACCTATCCCGGCCAGGGGCTGGGCTTTGAGGAGGATGCGGTATCTCCGGAGCTGTCTCCGGTATTATCGTATCAGGTCATTCCTCCGAAGGAGGTGGCGGCGACAAAGCTTTTCGAGACGCTTAAGGTCCTGAATGAGGAGGAGCCAACCTTTGGAATATCACACAATGAGCACACCGGGGATATCATGGTGCAGCTTATGGGCCCCTTTCAGCTGGAGGTGCTGCAGCAGGAGATAAAAAGGCGCTTTAACTTCCTGGTGACCTTCGGTCCCGGAAAGATACTCTATAAGGAGACCATAGCATCATCTGCCTATGGGGTGGGGCATTTTGAACCGCTCAGGCACTATGCTGAGGCACATCTTCTTTTGGAGCCCGGGGAGCCGGGAAGCGGGATAGAGATAGATAATGCCTGCCCCACGGACGTGCTTTCCGTAAATTATCAGAAGCAGGTTATCAATGTGCTGGAGCGAAGCAGGCTTAAGGGGGTGCTGACGGGAGCGCCACTTACGGATGTAAAGATAACGCTGATGACCGGTAAGAGCCACACAAAGCATACTGAGGGAGGCGATTTTTCCCAGGCCTCACGGCGGGCAGTACGGCAGGGACTGATGAAGGCCGAAAGCGTGCTTTTGGAGCCGGTCTTTGACCTTGTGCTGTCAGTGCCGCAGTCCATGGTGGGCAGGGCCATGACGGATCTTGAGAGGATGCATGGCAAGATCCTGCCGCCTGAAATAGAAAATGACACCGCAGTTCTTAAGGGTCGGGTGCCGGTGGCATGCATTACGGATTATGCCAGGGACGTGGCATCCTATACAGGGGGACTCGGAGAGCTTTCCCTTGATCCGGGAGGCTATGAGCCCTGCCACAATGCGGATGAGATTATCGAAAAGGTGGGTTATGATCCGGAGGCGGACACGAGAAATCCTACAGGATCTGTCTTTTGCGCTCAGGGTGCGGGTTATGTGGTGCCCTGGTACGAGGTGGATCAGATGATGCATGTACCCTCAGTCCTGTCAACCGGAGGAGAGGATAAGGACGAGGATGCCGCCATGCAACGGATGGCGCTTGCCAGGGCAGAGGCGGCAAAACGCAGTGCCGAGGCCATGGAGCCAAAGGGCTTTAGAGGCTACAGCGGTATGGAAAAGGAGCTGGAGGGGATCTTTGTCAGGGAATTTGGTGAGATAAAAAGCTCCATCAAAAACCGGGACGTGGGCAAACGTGAACGGGATTATGACAATCCGGCAGAGCGCCAAAAGCGGA
>CAMOFS010000063.1 GCA_946613735.1 uncultured Lachnospiraceae bacterium
TATCCCCAAGGATCTCCTTAAGTCCTCTTTTTTTATCTTATTGATATTGATCCCGTCATACCGGATCTTTCCGTCAGCTATATCATAAAACCTGTTGATCAGATTCGTAATGGTGGTCTTTCCTGCACCGGTCGCACCCACGAATGCAATCTTCTGACCCGGCTTGGCGTAAAGCGTAATGTTATGAAGCACCGTCTTTTCCGGAACATAGGCAAAGTCCACATCATCAAACACCACCTCTCCCTGCTGTCTCTGATAGGTAGTGGTGCCGTCAGCTGCATGGTAATGCTTCCATGCCCAGACTCCTGTATGCTCCTCACATTCCGTAAGCTTGCCGTTTTGTTCTCTGGCATTAACAAGCTTCACGTAGCCCTCATCAGTCTCCGGCTTCTCATCAATAAGTGCAAAGACACGGCGCGCGCCGGCCATGGCCATGACAATAAAGTTGAGCTGCTGGCTTACCTGGTTGATGGGCATATTAAAGCTCTTGTTAAAGGTCAAAAAGCTGGCCAGCTTACCCAAGGTAAGTCCGGTTATACCGTTTAGTGCCAAAATACCGCCCACTACTGCCACCAGTACATAGCTTACATTACCGAGCTGAGCATTGGCCGGCATCAGCACATTGGCATAGGTATTGGCCTTGCTGGCTGAATCATAGAGCTTTTCGTTGAGTTCGTCAAACTTCTCGATAGCTGCCTGTTCATGGTTGAAAACCTTTACCACCTTCTGGCCGTTCATCATCTCTTCAATATTACCATTTACAGTAGCCAGATCCTTTTGCTGCTGTACAAAATATTTTCCCGACAGCCCCGCAAGCTTGCCGGTCACAAAGAGCATCACCGCCACCATCAAAAGGGTCACCAGGGTAAGGGGCACAGACAGCCTGATCATGGATACGAGCACCGCAATAATAGTGAGTGCAGAGTTAAAGACCTGTGGTATGGTCTCCGATATCAGCTGTCGCAGGGTATCGATATCATTGGTATAGGTGGACATGATATCTCCATGTGCATTATTGTCAAAATACCTGACGGGAAGCTTTTCCATATGCGAAAACATCTGATCCCTAAGCTCCCTTAAGGCTCCCTGTCCCACATATACCATAATAAGCCTGTAAATATAGGTAGCCGCCACGCCCATAGCATAGAAGGCCGCCACCCTTCCGATGGCATGTAAAAGGGGAGTGAAGTCCCTGCTGCCCTCCCTGAGCATAGGCTGGATATAATCATCTATAAGCGTCTGCATGAACATGGTTCCCTGGACATTACAGAGCACTGAAACCACGATGCAGACAAAAACGATGATAAACCTGAATTTGTATCTCTCTGTCAAAAACTCAAACACTCTTTTTAGGGCGTCGCGGTTTTTGGCGAAGTCTTCTTTGGTAAGCTTTTTCCTGGGTCCTCTTGCCATCAGCGATCACCTCCCTTCAAAGAGTCGTCTGACCGGCCATCCGAGTCAGGTGAATCAAAATCACCATTACCTTCTCCGGTCTGAGATTCATATACCTCCCTGTATATCTCATTGGTACGCAGGAGCTGGTCGTGGGTATCAAAGCCGTTCACCCGCCCGTCATCCATAACGATGATCCGGTCTGCATCCTGTACTGAGGATATGCGCTGTGCAATGATAAGCTTGGTGGTACCTGGTATCTCCTCACGAAAAGCCCTCCTTATATTGGCATCAGTAGTGGTATCCACAGCACTGGTACTGTCATCTAAGATCAGTATCTTAGGTTTTTTCAAAAGTGCCCTGGCTATACACAGTCTCTGTCTCTGGCCTCCGGAAACATTGGTGCCACCCTGAGTTATCATGGTATCATACTTGTCAGGCAGCTTCTCGATAAACTCGTCGGCACAGGCAAGACGACAGGCTCTTTTGCACTCCTCGTCAGAAGCCTTTGGATCCCCCCAGCGGAGGTTTTCATATATGGTCCCGGAGAAAAGCACATTTTTCTGGAGAACCACAGACACCTCGTCCCTCAGCTTTTCTATATCGTATTCCCTGACATCCCTGCCACCTACCTTTACGCTGCCCTCATTTACATCATAGAGCCTGGATATCAGGTTGACCAGTGAGGTCTTGGCACTTCCGGTACCACCGACGATGCCTATGGTCTCTCCACTTTTAATATGCAGATCGATATCTGACAGGACAAAGTCCTCAGCCGTCTCGTGATATCCGAAATTAACATGATCAAAATCTATGCTTCCGTCAGAAACCTCCATAACCGGAGTGTCGGGGTTTTTGATATCCGGCTCCTCGTCCAACACCTCAACTATACGCTCTGCCGAAGCAGTGGACATGGTGATCATCACAAAGAGCACCGCCACCATCATGAGGCTTATCAGGATGCTCATGCAATATGTCATAAGCTGGGTAAGTTTACCCACACTAAGTCTGCCGTTTACCACATCAATGGCACCGAACCATGAAAGCAGAAGTATCACCACATAGACGGTACCCATCATGATGGGCATGGCCACTACCATGATCTTTTCTGCCTTTACAAACATCCTGTAGATATTCTCTGATGCCTTCTTGAACTTATCAGTCTCGTACTCCTCACGGACATATGCCTTTACCACTCTGATGGCAGAGACGTTCTCCTGTACGGAATTGTTGAGCTCATCATATTTTTCGAAAACTGCGGTAAAGACCTTTTTAACTATGGGCAACAGTATGATCATGATGATCACCAAAAATACAAGTGCACCAAGGTATATCATGGAAAGCTTCGGGCTTATGGAAATGGCCATGACAAGGGCCACGATAAGAGAAGCCGGGGCGCGCATGCCCATCCTGAGTATCATCTGAAAGGCATTTTGTATATTGGTCACATCGGTGGTAAGCCTGGTAATCAGGGATGAAGACGAAAACTTGTCTATATTCTTAAAGGAATAGGTCTGGATCTTTCTAAACATTGCAGATCTGAGATTCTTAGCAAGTCCCGCTGATCCGACTGCTCCATACTTGCCTCCGGCTATACCCGCAAAAAGACCTATCAGGGCAACCAAAAGCATAAAGGCACCGTCTATCAGCACACGGCGCATATCCCCGTTTCCTATTCCGTCATCGATGATGGATGCCATATAACCGGGCATGATCATCTCCATTGCTACCTCAAGTAGCATAAACAGCGGCGTAAGCACCGCCGCTGTTTTATACTCTTTTATGTGTGATAAAAGCTTTTTAACCAAAATTATCCCTCATCTTCCTCGTTCATCTTGAACCGGCTGACAATATCTGAGAGTGAATCGGAGACTTCTTTCTGCTCCTGAGTCATATCGTAAACATTGCTTACCATACCGGAAACATCATTTACGATACTTGTGACCTCAGATGAGGATGTAGCTGTCTCTGTAGCAGACTCTGCGATGGAGCCAACCGCTGCGTTGACCTGCTCCATGGACTCGCGGATATACTGTACCATCTCTGCGATCTTGTCAGTCAGGTTACCAAAGGACTCAGCATCACGTCCGTACTGCTCACCCACCTCAATGAAGTGATCATAATCCGGAGTAACAGTATCCTGTACGAAGCTTAAGAGCTCACCTGAGTCGCGATTCAGTGAAGCAAAAGCATCCTGAATAGCGGAAATGGTATCCTGGATCTTGTCAACTGCTGCCTTGGTATCGGTAGCTAAGCTGTTGATCTCGGAAGCAACTACCGCAAAACCACGTCCATGCTCACCGGCACGGGCCGCCTCGATGGATGCGTTAAGTGAAAGCAGGTTGATCTGATCTGCGATGTCTGAAATAGCTTCGGCAAGTGTACCGATCTCGCTGACCACCTCTGCCTTTTTGGAAGCCTCCTTAAGAGCAGCTCCTCTGGCCTGAGCCACGGAAACAGCATTCTCACTTGCCTCTTTGGACTCCTTAACTATGCCGTTAGCACGCTCCTTGATCTTTTTAACCTCTTCCTCAATAGCCTGAGTCTCCTCTGCCAGCTGGAGTACTGACTGGTTGACTTCGTTGGCGGAAGCGGAAACCTGCTCGGTAGCAGCTCCGGTATTTGCCATAGCATCATTTACACGGATCATGGAGCTCTGAACATTCTCAAACTGACTGGTAAGATCCGTTGCCACTCCGCCTATCTCGCCGGAGGAGTAGTTTACCCTGTTGGAACCTTGCATGATGCCACGGATAACGTTACTGTTGTTTTCGTACATGCTGTTTAATGCATCACTCATGGCACCGATCTCATCCTTACGGTTGATCTCCACAGGCTTGATGGTAAAGTTTCCGTCTGCCAGATCCTCAGCAAACTTCTCAACCTTGATCATAGCCTTGGCAACACCTGATGACTGAAGCAATACAGCTACTGCACAGATAATAAGAGCGATAATGGTAATAACGATGCCGATCGTCCTCATGTGGTCGATGGGCTCATTTATCTTGTCAACCGAAACTGTAATACCAAGCTTCCAGTTGACTCCGGGAATAGTGGCATAGTATACATTGTATCCGCCACCACCAACAAAGGTGGAAACCCCGCGCTCATTACCCATAACTTCCGCTGCCACATTTTTGATATTGGTGGGATCGTCTGCGATATTTAGACCTGATGATGCAGCATCGGGATTATAGGCGTCATAAATGTATACACCACTTGAATCCAAAAGGAAAAGATTGCCATCGTAATCCAACTTCACGTTCTCAAGCTGCGCCTGTACAGTATCGAGAGTCAGGTCAACCGTGATACATCCCAGACACTTACTGCCGTCATACAGGGGGACAGAACAGGTGGACATAACCGTACCGCTGGCCTCGTCATAGTAAGGATTGGTAACAGTAGCCTCCACATGGTCGATAGCAACGGCATTCAAATAATACTCCTGATTAAAATAGTCATACTCTGCATTTGAGTACTCCCAGTCCTCTACAAATCCGCCATTGCCATCCTTGTACCAATAAGGACCGTAATACTTCTGGGCTGGATCGTAGACATTGGGCTCAAACCAGATACCTGCACCACTGGCCAGATCATTGCCGGAGAGCACACTCTGGAAAAGCTGTGCATAAGCTGAAATGTCCGATGTCTTATATGTCGTGGATACTGCATAGGACAAATGCTCTGCTGCTGCCCTGATGCCATCCATCTGGGCACTTACGTTTTCGACATTGGTGTCCAGCGTAGCTTCCATGGTCTTTGATGTCTGTGTCGTAATCAGGCTCTGACTGGTGGAGGTAAGAACTATCTCCATTATGATAAGAGCAATGACCACCCACGGCAGGATGCCCAGTATCATCCGGGCCTGGATACCCATGCCCTGCTTGCGGTTAACTACCTTCTCCTTTGGTTCCTTCGCTTTTCTAGCCATGTAAAAACCTCCTTTTACTTTGTGCTGTATTCATCGAAAATGCTTTTTACGTGATTATACAGTGCGCCTCCCTTGGTACTGTCAAAAGCCTTGACCAAGCGGTTATTAAGCTCCAGCTTGTCGCCGCTTAAAGCTATGGCCTTGTATACCGCGGTGTAGTTACCCGGGGAGAGCTTGTCCTCCTTTACTGCGGCTCTCACCTTTTTTCTCCAGGACTCTGTCAGATCCGCCGCCTTTTTTGTGGTGACATCCTTATCCATCTCCTGGGTCTTTTTCGGTGCCGGCTGCTCAGCCGTAGTCTTGGTCTTTTTAGCCACGGTCGTCTTGTCGGCAGTCCTTGTCTTTTTGGCGGGTTGTGCCTTTTTGGTCTTTGAAGCAGCGGGCTTGTTGGCGATATTCTCATACCGGCTGATCTTGATGTTGCGTCCCTTCCAAAAGTCCACCACACTGTCAAAGCCCTTGTCATTGCTGACCACTACTACCTCGCCTTTTTCTCCCTTACCGATCAAAAAGCCAAGGTAGGTAGTAAGTTGAAAATCCAAGTAATTCTTAGCCGTCTTTCTGGTCTGGATGTACTCGATCCTGGCCCGGGACTGGGAGAGCTCTATACTGCGCTCGAAGGGGATGGTCTTGATCTGATCACTGTAAAAAATGTGAACCTGATCCTCGCTTTTTAAAGACTTTATCCCCTCAAGTCCCGATTCATTGACGTTTTCATAATCTATAAGATATATGCTCATGTTACCTCCGATAATACCGATCACAGCCAACTATGATGCCGTTATCTCTTTTAACTTTGCTTCGATCACACCATGAACATATTCATCAATGTGCTTCCTGTCCTCATCACAAAGCTCTGACATCCGGATAGGCTTGCCGTAATCTATGGTTACCACTCCGGGCTTCAGCCTGGGAAGATGATTCTCAAAAATATCAGCCGCACCGGTTATCGTAACCGGGATGATGGCACATCCTGACCTCTGGGCTATCTTGAAGCTGCCCTTTCTAAAGGTATGGAACTCCCCGTCCTTACTCCTGGTACCCTCGGGAAAGATGAATACTGATATCCCCTGCTTTACATATTCGATGGCAGTGAGTATGGTCATGAGTCCCTGTCTGGTATCTTTTCTGTCCAAAAACAGGCAGTACAGCCGCTTCATCCATATAGGTAAGAGCGGTACCTTTTCCCATTCTTTTTTTGAAATATAACAGGTCAGGCCGGGTACATATGCGTAAGTAAGAATGATGTCGAAAAACCCGGTGTGGTTACCGATAAATAATACCCCTTCGTCCGTAGGGATATTCCTGCGTCCCGACTCAATGAGGGTGACCCCGGCTATGGTCTTTACCACCCGAAATGCCCACTGTACAATACGCAGGGATGCCATGTCTATGCTGTGTTTCCACTTTGGATTTTTACCGAGTAAGAAAAACAAGCCCTGTATCGGCAATGATAAAATCAAAAACACAACAACAAACAATAATGCTATAATAAATCGAAACATATTATCTCCAATAAAGTATAGTTAAGGGTATTATAACATAATGAAACTTCAAATAACAGATGATTTTGATCTTAATAAAATAGCCGAAAGCGGCCAGTGCTTCAGGTGGTTTTTACAGGACGACGGTTCATACATTATCCCTCACAGGGATAGATGCCTTCAGATACGAAATCTTTCCGGGCAGGAATATGAGTTAAGCTGCAGCAAGGATGAATACCGGGATATCTGGTATCACTATCTGGATATGGCAACCGATTATACCGCGGTGCGTTCACTCATCCCCAAAGACAGCGATCCATTTTTACATGAAGCAGCCGAATCCCAGAAGGGTATCCGTATTTTGCGCCAGGATCTGTGGGAGACTCTGATATCCTTTATCATCTCCCAAAACCGCAACATCCCCGCCATCAAGAATTCCATAGAGCTTTTGTGTCGACTGTGCGGTAAAAAAATCGTTGTCCCCAATGGGCAAGGTTTCCATTCGCCCTCATCGTCCGACGACAGTACTCTTTATGCCTTCCCATCCCCGGAGGCTTTGGCGGCACTTTCCTTAGCGCAGCTTGATTCCTGCAAGCTGGGCTACAGGTCGCGGTACATCCACGAGACGGCTGTGGGTGTATGTAACGGCACCATCCCTTTAGATGGCTATGAAGCGCTTTCCGATGAAGAGTGTATGGAGCGGCTTTTATCCATCACCGGAGTGGGAAAAAAAGTCGCCTCCTGCGTTCTGCTTTTCGGCCTCCACAGGGTAGATGCCTTCCCTATAGATGTGTGGGTGAAAAGGATCCTTGAAAACGAATA
>CAMOFS010000064.1 GCA_946613735.1 uncultured Lachnospiraceae bacterium
GAGGAGCAGCTATTATACAATCTTCCCTATGAGTTCAGGGATTATATCACCGAGGAGCTTAAGGATTTTGTATTTGACTATGCAATGCTCTCGGTCAACGAAGAGGAGAACTCTATGGAGGTTATGGCGGCAGCCATACCCAGACAGCTTTTGGAGGACACCAGAGCCATACTTAGAAAAGCAGGACTCAAGCTTGTTAAGGCAGCACCGGTGCTTTCGGTATATCAGAACATTTTACGTGCCCAGCCCGTAGAGTCGGATGGACCCAAGGATTATTGTATCCTGGATATTGGTTATGCCGGCATTCGTATGTACGCCTTCAAGGGTGACAAGCATCTGGCCACCAATGAGTTAGAGACGGGACTTCATACCTTAAATGATTCCATTGCCGAGACCTACGGAGTGGATCCACATATAGCCTACACCTATCTGGTAAATAATTATGATGACTGTCAGAACAAGGAGGTGTGCACCACAGCCTTTAACAACATCGGCGTAGAACTTATGAGGACTATGAATTTCCTCAGATACAGCATGCAGGATTCCAGCCTGAACGACGTATGGGTCTGCGGAGGAGGCGCAGACATACCGCCACTCCTTAAGGCACTGGAGGAGAATCTGGATATGAAGATACGACCTGCCGGAGAGCTGATGACTAGCTTTGGCTTTTCAAACAGCGAAGAAGGAAATGCGTATATTTTGGCAGCAGGTATTACACAATAATTTTGTAAGGTAAGAAAAATGGACAACATGATCAATTCTTCCGCTAACGAGGCAAAAAAGGAAGAAAAAAAACTTAAGAAAAAGCCTTTCGAAAAAAAGATGGCGATCCCTACGAAGACACAGATCAATTTTGCTTTTGTGGGTCTTGTCCCCATGAAGCTTTCCGTGCTCATTCCGGGTGTCGTCCTGATCATCATCGGCGCGGCTCTTTTGAGCAAGTTTTTCGTTGTAGACCGTATACTTGAGGTGTCCCGTCTGCAGAGTGAGCTATCCACCCTTCAGGGACAGATCGAGGCTGAGCAGGCAGCCATTGACGAGATGGGGGATATAGCTACCCAGTATGCCCACTATACCTGGTCGGGCATGACTCCGGAGGAGATAGCTCTTACGGAGCGGATGCAGGCTGTAGCTCTGATCAAAAAGTACATCCTTTCTGAAGCAAAGGTTGGCAGCTATACCATCTCGGGTAATGAGATAAGCCTTCCCATCACCGGCGCGGATTTCAAGAAGATAGGCCGTATAGTCAGTAAGCTGGAGGATGATCCCCTGGTGGATCACTGTGAGGTGATCGCCGCGACATCTGAGGACAGCAGGATAATTTTGGACGCACAGGGGTCTGAGCTGTCCGAACCTGGTGGCGAAATGGAAGCCACAGCCCAGGTTACCATCTACCTGGCCGATACAGGCAGGGAGGTGCAGCAATGAAGAACTTGAGCAGAGAATTTACAACAAGGGAAAAGATACTGTTGCTGGTATTGGCGGTTTTGCTGGTACTGGTGGTGTATTACTACCTCGTGGATATGCCCTTAAGGTCACAAAAGGAGACTCTGACGTCAGGAATCGCCACGGCACAGGCCGAATACGATACCACCCATGCAAAATATATGGAGTACCAGCATATGAAAGAGGACATGGAGCAGGTGACAGAGGATACCAGCATCATGGCCAGCTACAACAACCGATCTGAGGAGATCGCATTTTTGGATGATCTTTTCAAAAACACCCTTCAGTACAGTGTGGGCTTTTCACCTGTTTCTGTGGAGGGTGATCAGATCAGGAGATCATTTACCGTTAGCTTTACGGCCGCTTCATATGAACAGGCGATGAACATACTTAAAAAGCTTTCGGATTGCCACTACAGATGTGTTATTAGTGATATAGCCTGCTCCGGTAACGGTGAGAGCAGCTTGAGTGGTCCCGTGACCATAAGCTGTGGAGCAGTGTTCTTTGAGACCATGGTGGACAGGACTACTGATGCGGGGCTTCCCGTAGTGGTTCAGGCGCCTGCGGTGCCCGATGACGCAGCTACACAGTAGAGATCAGAAAAGAGGTCAATATGTTAAAAAGGATAGTTTCATCGACCCTGGTGATGGTAATGGCCATATCGCTTGCTGCCTGCGGCGGCAGAGGCAACGCCAATGACAAAAACACCCTGACTCTGGCTCTCAGAGAAGGCACCTATGCTGATGTTATTGAGCAGTGTCTGCCCGCCTTTGAGGAGGAGTACGGTATTAGGTGCGAGGTCGAGAGACTGTCAGAGGAGGATCTCCATGGCGGTGTTATGGAGGATGCCAAAAACACTGACGGGAAGTATGATCTGTGCATGGTGGACGGATCATGGATGGCTGAATATGCGACACAGGAGATTTTGGCACCACTTTCCGATCTTGGCTATGAACTGGATGATGACATTATTCCGGCCACTACCAAGATATCATATTTTAACGACAAGATATATCTGGCACCGTATTACGGCAATGTTACGGTGCTTTTGTACAACAGGTCCCTTGCCGAGGCGGCGGGATATGGGGACAGAGAGATCTCTACATTAGAGGATGTTATGACGGTCGCCAAGGCGGCCAAGTCAGCCGGGAAGTCCGGTTTTATCTACAGGGGCGATACCCCCAACAATCTGGTCGTGGACTTTTTACCCATACTCTTATCCTACGGTGGATGGGTGGTAGACGAGTCCAACAATCCTACCATTGATACCATTGCTTTCCACGATGCCATGGAGTTTTATCTTGAGCTCATAGCCACCGGAGAGGCACTGGAAAAGGAAGATATGATAACTGCTATTTCCGGAGATTCCGGTGCACTGGGCATAGCATGGCCGGGCTGGTATACTCCGGAGGCGGGATCCCAGGCAGACTACTGTGCACTGTCAGGTCGTGTGGACGATAATAGTACAGCATACAATGCCAATGTTTACGGGGTCTGGACTATAGGCATCCCCAGCAACTCCACTAACAAGGAAATGGCTGAGAAGCTTTTGGAGCATCTTATGGATCCAGAAGTTCAAAAATCTACGGTGGATGCAGGCGGAGTGCCCTGCAGGTATTCGTCTCTGGCGGATGATGAGATACTGAAAAAATATCCTCAGTATGAGGCTGTACGAACTGCTTTGGAGAGTGGTACCTACAGGCCGATCATGACGATGTGGCCCGATTTTTATACTATTCTCGGTATGCAGATGGACAACATCATCAAGGGCAAGGTTGGCCTGGATGAGGGATTGACTGAGGCACAGTCACAGTTAGAGGAACTGATGCATACTGCAATGACTGAATGAGCCGTGATGCTATGAAAAGCAGTCTATTTAAAAAAACAATTTCATTATTGTGTGTGGCGTTTCTTATGGTTTCGCTTTTTGGTTGTGGACCTGAGGACGATGACACTAAGGAAAGAGCCGATGGAGACAGGATCACCATCGGCGTATCCATTTGGAGCACTAAGGATCTTTTGGGCAGCCGCACAAAAAGGGTGATCGATGCTACTGCCGATGCCCTGGGTGTGGATGTCGTCTACTGCGAACACTATTATGATCCCTCCATGATAAGGACATCTGTCAATAAGCTCTGTGCAGCAGGATGTGAGGGTATCCTCTTTTGTCCCGGCAATAACAAGGACATGAAGGATGCCATCAAAACCTGTGACAGGGAAGGCGTGTATCTTGTCCAGTATTATTCCAGGATAGACGGACTCTCATGGCCCAAGGTGTATCAGATCTCCGTGAACTCCGATCACTATGTTGGTGCTGTATATGAGGATGAGGTTGTAAATGGGTACAACCTTACCTACTATCTTTTAAACAACGGAGACAGGCAGATAGGTATGCTGCGCGGAGAGGGTGATGATGTTACCTTTGACCAGAGACGCCTGGGTAGTGATATGGCAGTGGCGGAGTGGAATATAGGCCATCCCGATGATACGGCCCACCTGTCGCAGACAGTGGATGCCAAAGCTACGGCGGAGTCATGTAATGAGGCAATCGATGAGCTTTTGGGAATGATGAGGCATATGGACGGACTCTTAGTCGGAAGCGGCAAGGGTACTCAGGTGATTGGAGCTATGGAGGCTCTCAGATTACATGACTTAAGCCGGCATGTTGACCTGGTGGGCTCGGGCTTTTTACAGGATATGGAAAAGCAGCTTTATAACGACGGGATTTTTGCCCAGTCCGGTGGTAATATCTGTGACGGGCTATTCGCTTTTTTACTGGTGTACAAGGCTATCAATAAGGAGATCATTCCCGAAGCCGGAGAACCGGGATACGAGTTGGAATGTCCATACATCTATATCAATTCGCCGGATGATTATGACGGGTATGAAAAGTACTTTTTGGATTCCATGCCATACAATGAGGCGGAGATCCGTGATCTGGCCAAGTACAGCCCCGATGAGCTGTCCATCGCAGCCGGCACCCTCTCTGTAAGAGATGTAAAGACCCGGCATGGAAAGTTATAGTGTGGTTGCTTTATGATGCAAAATGGTGTAATCTCATTTCTAATATGTATAAAGAGAGGATAAGATAATGCAGGAGTCAATGGAAAAGGTAATGGAAAAGGCACAGGTGCTCATAGAGGCACTGCCCTATATCCAGAGATTTAACAGGAAGATCATTGTAGTCAAATACGGCGGTTCCGCCATGCTGGACGAGACCTTAAAGACCCAGGTGATCCAGGATGTGACCCTTCTTAAGCTGGTAGGCTTCAAGCCTATCATAGTCCACGGCGGCGGCAAGGACATAAGCCGCTGGGTAGAGCTTAGTGGAAAGACCCCCGAGTTTATAGGCGGGCTCCGAGTTACCGACAGCGAGACTATGGAGATTGCTGAGATGGTTTTAAACCGTGTCAACAAATCACTGGTATCCCATGTATCGGAGCTTGGGGTTTTGTCAGTGGGTATTTCCGGTAAGGATGGCGAGCTTTTACATGTGGAGAAAAAGACCTATGAGGGACAGGACTTGGGATATGTGGGTGAGGTAAAATGTGTCAATCCCAAGATCCTTTACGACCTTTTGGAAAAGGACTTTTTACCCATCGTCTGCCCCATTGGAGTAGATGATAATTACGACACTTATAATATCAATGCGGATGATGCAGCCTGTGCCATAGCAGAAGCAGTGCATGCGGAAAAGCTGGCATTTTTATCAGATATCGAGGGAGTGTACCGCGATCCCGATGATCCTTCCACCCTGATCTCGGAGCTTACGGTTTCGGATGCCAGAAAGCTGATGGATTCAGGGTACATTGGCGGAGGTATGCTGCCAAAGCTTAATTCCTGCATTTCGGCAATTGAAAACGGAGTTAACAGGGTGCATATCTTGGACGGACGTATCGCCCACTGCCTGCTTTTGGAGATCTTTACCAACAAGGGTATCGGCACGGCTATCATCTCCGACGAGGAGCCAAAGTATTACAGCTGATGTGTGGTGAGCGCCTCATTGTCATCCTGAGCTCCCCATTGTCATCCTGAGCTCCCATTGTCATCCTGAGCTCCCCATTGTCATCCTGAGCGCCCCATTGTCATCCTGAGCGAAGCGAAGGATCTATAGTCTTTATGAACAGAGAAACAAAGATAAAACTTGTCATCATCCTGGATATACTGTCAGCCGCTGCACTGGCCTTTATCGCCATCCTCTGGCTAAGGGGAGAGGATGCTTTTGCCATCCTTGGCGGACAGAAAGAACCTGAGCCCGTAAGGCTGGAGTCTGAGACTGATATTCTGGATGAGCCTTACGAGACCATCGATGTGGAGGAAAGCATAAGCTACAGCAGCGGTACATTTTCCTCGGGCACACCTGCCCTTGAGGGCAAAAGGCTCTGTATGATAGGAGACTCCAGATTTGTCGGGATGCACGAGGCTGTGGGAGATGTGGAGGATGTGATCTGGATCGCAAGGGACGGCGTGGGTCACGATTGGTACTGGGACAATAAGAGCGAGATAGCAGCCCTTGACAGGGATACCGTGATCATATACGAGCTGGGGGTCAACAGCATCGACCCGAGAAAAGGTGTTGATGTACTTTTGGATCTTGCCGGGCTTGGCTTTACAGATATCTATGCCCTTTCCATAGCACCCGTGGATGAGCAAAAGGAGGCTTCCCACGGTTACAGTATCACAGTGGACAGGGTCATGCAGTACAATGAATACCTTAGGACACATCTACCCTATGGGGTGAAGTACATGGATGTATATTCCTTTTTGGATGGAAATATAGTAACCTACGATGGACTGCACTATGATGAGGGAACCTATACCGAGTGGTATGGGGTCATCGTTGATCAGTTACAGAAAGAGGAGTGATTATGGAAAAACAGGATTATATCAACGGTTGTGAGGAAGGCCTGCTTCACGTATACAACAGATTTCCGGTGGTTTTTGATCATGGCGAGGGGATGCGGCTTTATGACACTGACGGCAAGTCATATCTGGATTTTGCCAGCGGCATAGGAGTAATGGCCTTTGGCTATGGCCATCCCGAGTACACAAAGGCTTTGCATGATCAGGTGGATAAGCTTTTGCACACCTCGAATCTGTATTATACTAAGCCGCTTATGAAGGCGGCAGCAGCAGTGCGCCGGGCCTCCGGTATGGACAAGGTATTCTTTACCAACAGTGGCGCCGAGGCTATAGAAGGTGCCCTTAAGACGGCAAAAAAATATGCCTACAAAAAGACGGGCAGTGCGGGGAAAAAAGTCATCGCCTTCAACCACAGCTTCCACGGCAGGACAGTGGGTGCGCTTTCGGTGACCGGTACAGATCATTACAGGGAGCCCTTTTATCCCCTGATGGGCGGAGTCTCCTTTGGCACCTTCAATGATATTGAAAGCGTAAAAAAGCTTGTGGATGCTGACACCTGTGCCATCATAGTTGAGCCGGTACAAGGCGAGGGAGGTATCGTGCCCGCTACAAGGGAGTTTTTGACGGAGCTTAGGAGGCTCTGTGACGAGCATGATATGCTTTTGATATTTGACGAGATCCAGTGCGGTATGGGACGTACCGGATATATGTATACCTACCAGAGCTACGATATCAGACCCGATATCCTTACCACTGCAAAGGCTTTGGGCGGCGGTGTTCCGGTTGGAGCTTTTGTGATGACAAAAAAAGTGGCAGAGTCCTCACTCGAAGCGGGAGACCACGGAACGACTTATGGTGGCAATCCTCTTGTATGCGCAGCGGTTGACGCATCCATAGGACTTATGGAAAGCCTCGACCTGCCAAAGCACGTGAGGGAGACGGCGCCTTATCTGGAAGAAAAGTTAGAAGAGCTTTGCAAAAAGCATCCCGATGTGGCTGTAGGTCACAGGGGAATGGGCTTTATGCAGGGACTTATCATCGAACCTTCTACAAAGCCCGGCGACATAGCGGCAAAGGCCCTTGAAAAAGGACTGATCGTTATTACTGCCGGCGCGGATGTGCTTCGCCTTTTGCCTCCTCTTATTGCGGATAAACCGGAGATTGATGAGATGGCCGGGATCCTTGACGGGATACTGTAGAATACAATTGTCATTCTGAG
>CAMOFS010000065.1 GCA_946613735.1 uncultured Lachnospiraceae bacterium
CCGGTGGAGGCAACGGAAGCATTGGCTTTTACATCTCCCATGATGACCACCCTCTCATTATAAGACAAAGTCTTCCCGATTGCTACGTCATCATTGATAAATTGCACTCTTTCCTTTCGCTGTCTGTCATAGTAATCCTCAAGATCATAAAGTGCTCTGCTCTCATGCTCGGGGTCATTGTCGGCTAAAAGCTTGACTCGCACATCTGAATTGAGCTCAATGGCCTGGACTATGACTCTCAAGTCCTCGATGGACAGTTGTCTGCCCACCACCTCAAGAATGATATCTGCGGAGCCGAAAAAGCTTCGGCTGGCGGCAAATTCCTTGCATACCTCGGTAACAAGCGTTTCAAAGTCTGCATTTTCGTCCAAAAGGAGCTGTATGCCGTGGGAGTTTGCTTTTATTGTTACTAGTTCACTCATAATATTTCTCCTAAAAGATTCTTCGGGCTACGCCCTCAGAATGACAAGGTTAGCTTCGCAAATGTCATTCTGAGGGTCGCGAAGAATCTTTTAATCTGTAACAGCATTGCCTCCGGCACCGGCTTCTTCATTGGCCACGGAGGTGTCGATGTCCTTTGATTCCTTAACATTAAAGTATACGCCTAAAATATCTTTGGTCACAGCTGCCGCATTGTGGGAGGTGTAACCAAAGGGAATGCGGGTTGCCACTGCTATCTTGGGACTGCTGTAAGGAGCATAACCCACAAAAAGCGCGTGGTTGGGACGGGTCTTGTCCTGCTGGGCAGTACCCGTTTTACCTGCCACCTCAATGGGGAAGTTCTCGTATTCGGTGAGGTTCTCCACCACCATTCTCATGCCGCTGTGTATGGCATCCCACTGCATGGGACCTATTACATCCACCTCGTTTTTGACCTTGGCACCAAACTCCTTTACGGTCTCGCCCTTGGAATCAGTGATATGATCCAAAAGTGTTAGGTCATAGACCGTACCGTTATTGGCCACAGCCGTAACGTACCTTGCTAAGGATATAGTGGTAAAGTTGTGGTTGGACTGCCCGATGGCTGCCATGACGGGATACTCCGTAGCCGGCTCGGGAGTATTCTCCTCTATCTCTATGCCGGTCTTTTCCGTCAGACCAAAAAGCTTGGCGTATTTGGTAAGCTTTTTAATACCATTAGCGTCATTGTATCTCGAAGATCCTGCCAGTCTGTAGCCCACTTCGTAAAAGAAATAGTTACATGAATCCCTGATAGCTTCTGAAACATTGATCTCACCGTGATTAGCCGGATAAAACCAGCATTTGGGCTTGTTGGAAACCTTTTCAAATATACCCTCGTCCTTAATTATAGTAGAGGTGTCGATAACCCCTTCAGAAAGTCCTGCCACCGAGGAGCACAGCTTAAAGGTAGATCCCGGTGCAGTACGCTGCTGTGTCGCATGGTTGTACATGGGATTGGACAGAGAAAATACCAGGGAACTGTAATAGCTGGAGTCAACGGAATTGGCCAGCTTGTTGTTGTCATAGCCGGGATAGGTAACACAGGCTAAGACCTCTCCTGTCTTTACATCTATCATGACACAGGAACCAGAGCAGGGATCTAATGCCAGATCACCGGGCTTAAGTGTCAGAGTTCTGATCTTTTCCTTTAAAAAGCCGTAGGCGGAAATAGTGCCGTTGGCAAGCCCATCCCTGGTGGCTTTGTCTTTTTTAAAGAACTTCTGATCATAAAGGATGGCGCAAAGCTGGTTTCCGGTGACTTCATCATTTAAAATAGCGTAATGATAAACCTCTTTTTCAAATTCCTTTTCTGAAAGGATCTCCTCATCAATATAGCTTACCAGATTGTCATAGAGCTCATCGGTATCCACATATTTGGACTTGCTTACGAACTTGGTTATGTCGATCCAGTTCATCTCAAGGCAGTAGTACAGGTATTCTCTGACGGAAAGCTTTTCGGAGATCCATTTCTGGTACATCTCATCGGTCTGGTCCATTGAATCGGGCGATAGAACCTCCTTGGCACGAAGCTCCTTAACCACAAAGGTGGAGTAATCCTGGTATTCCTCAGGCAGCTCATCATAAGCCGGCGCTTCTTCCAAAGAAAGCTGAGTTACTATCTGATTTCTGGTATAGGACAGCTTGTTGCTTATAACAGCATATACTCCCTTTTCCAGATTGGTAGCTTCAGAGCTTTTCATATGTGCTATATCGATAAGGTTATTATTTATAAGCGCAAAATAAACGTCATATATGGGAACTACTATGTCCGAAGCCGATGAGTTGCTACCGGTGTTATACTCCTTGATATTCTGGATCTTGGATAACAAAATGCCCGCTATCTCATGCTCCAAAAGCTCATAGGTCTTTTTCTGGAGCTCACTGTCAATGGACAGGTATACATGACCGCCGGATACGGGATCCTTGTGTTCAGACTCGGAGATGACATTACCCACTGAGTCTACATACACCGTCTCAAAACCCTTGGTGCCGGAAAGTGTACCCTCCATATACTGCTCTATACCGCTCTTCCCGATAACATCATTAAGTGAAACGCTGGTATCATTTTTGCTTTTTTCATTGTATTCATCAGTGGATATCTTGCCGGTGTAACCTATGATATTGGCCATGCACTCACTATTGTTGTAGCGGCGCACTGATCTTTCCTCCACATCTATACCGGTAAGGTTGGGCATATTCTCCTTAATGTATGCAAGGGAGCGCTCATTGATAGAGGTGGCTATGGGTGTGGCTATGTATTTCTGGTATGAGTTTTGGCTTAAGTTGTATCTGACGGAGCAGATCTTGTACTGATAATCATGTCCGTACTTTTCCTCGCTGATCTGATAACGCTTGTCACCACACAGATATTCCATTAGAGTCTTAGCGTCACACTCTGCCTCGTCGATATTGTATCTGCTGTTTTTGGCGGATTTCAAATCATCCACCTCGGTATAGCCAAATATATCAGCTCGAAATCTCATCTGGGCCGTACCGGAATTCAAAAAGCCGTACTCACCGGCAGAGTCCATGGTGATACCGAAGTCGTTGTCTATCTTGTCCCCGTTTTTTTCTAAGTTGACTATCACATTATAAATGGTGTCGTTAAGGTCCTCGTTTTTTTCCTTATTACTGTCATACTCCTTGTTGTCCTCGATAGTAACAGCGTAGGTCAGCTCATTGTAGGCCAAAAGCCTTCCCTTCCTGTCATAGATGTTGCCTCTGGTGGCATCTATGACCTCGGTCTTTTCAACCTTGAGGTTGTAGTTATCCTGGTACTGGGCCCCTCTTACGATCTGAAGTACAAAAAGCCGACTGGTAAGTATCACGCCAAAAATAAGCATCACTGCGATCATTACGGCAGGACGCCCCTCCTCAAGTTTTCCTTTCATTTTATCAAATCGTTCAGACAAGCCTTAGCCTCTTTCTGTAGTGCTTAACCTTTGATACTTACCGAGTTCCTCTTTTCGGATTTTTTCAGCCATTCATCCAGATGGACTATGGGAAAATATAGTAAAAGTGATGCAAGGATGGTATATACAGCCTCCGGCATCATGACATTCATAAAATAATAGGTAATATCCAGCTTGCCTCTGGATACATAGGTAAAAAGATAGACCATCAGGCCGTAGATCAGGTCACTGCTTCCTATAAGTAAGATAGGTAGCTTCATATCATCCCCAAAGAATACCTGCCTGAAGGATCCGTTCAAAAAGCCTATCACCACAAGGATAAGGGCATACATGCCAAAATATCCCGAAGCGTAGATATCCAAAAGTAAACCACAGATGACCCCCACTGTCATGCCGGGATTGGCCCCCTTAGTAAAACCGATAACCGATACTAAGATGATCATGATATTGGGGCTGACTCCCGCCAGTGAAAACCTGGGAAAAAGTGCGGTCTGTAAAATGAAGTAAAAGAATATCAAAAGACCGTAGGCAAATATGGTTTTTAAGATCGGTTTAAACTCAACCATCAATCCACTTCCTTTGTCTCCATAATTACCAAAACCTCCTGAAGATGCATGAAATCAACCACAGGGGTAATGGTGCCGGACTTGGTAAGGTCATTGGCATCATCATGCAGATCGCTGACATAACCTATGAGTATCCCCGGCAGATACTTGCTGGAGATGTTGGAGGTAACTACTGCCGTACCGATCTCAACCTCATCGTCATCATCGGAAAGATCGGTAAGGCTGATCATATTGCTGTCTGTCATGAGCATCAGATTGCCGGATATGATACAGTTATCCGAGGTATCGAGGATCATGCCGCTGACATTGGAGCTGTCGTCAATGATGGAACGGACTACGGCATAGTTGGGACCTACCGAGGTGACTATACCCACCAGGCCGCTTCCGGCTATGACATTCATATCCACCTTGATGCCGTCACTGGTACCCTTGTCTATGGTAAAAGTGGAAAACCAGTTACTGTTGCCCCTGGCAATAACCCTGGCTCCAGTAACATCATAGTCCCTGTAGGAGGATGCCAGCTCAAAAAGCCCGGTCAGGCGCTCTAATTCCTTTTGCTGCAGCTGCATATTGGTAAGCTGGGTGGTAAGCTCCTCCACCTGCTTTTTAAGAGTATCATTTTCGGCAATGAGCTCCTCCTTGGTCTTGGCGGACTCTCCTGTCTCCATGATGCTTTCACCCACGATATCTATACCCTTTTGCATGGGAACAAATATATAGTTGGATACGTTTTTTAAAATGCCTCCCGAAAAGCCTGTAACATAGTTAAGCGCCAATAGCATGGCGCAAACTATCACAAGTATATAAAACAGCACCCTCGGGGGAATATTGATCTTTCCTCGACGATTCATGAATCTATCCTTATAACACTAGCTGAAGATCCTGGACTTCATACTGTAACCAAAGCGGCGGTATTTGTCATCATTTAATACACAGCCCAAGCCCCTGGCAACGGACTCCTCTCCGTTTTCACAGACATTCACTTTGATATTGGTAACTGTAGTAATGAAGTCTGAAAATCCGCGTATCCTGGAGCTTCCACCCGTAAGATATATGCCGGAAGCCACGATATCCTTGGCCAGCTCCGGTGGAACGCGCTCCAAAAGCATCCTTATATTCTGGGAGATATTCTCCAGATCATCCTTCATTCCGTCATAGACCACGTCGGAATCGATATTCATCTCAATGGGAAGGCCGGAAACCACATCACGGCCCACAATGGTCATGGACTTGCCCAAGCCACTGGATGCCGCACCGATCTCCTCCTTAAGTGACATGGCGGTCTTTTGACCGATAAGGAGGTTAAAACGCCTCTTCAGGTAAGTGACTATAGAATCGTCCAGCTTGTTGCCGCCATAGGGAAGCAGGGTGGAAAGCACCAGGCCTCCCAGGGAAATAACGGAGATCTCGGTGGTATCCGCTCCTACATCCACTACCATAACACCGGTAGGAAGTGTGATATCAAGTCCCATACCAAGTGCGTCAGCAAGAGGCTTTTCACAGAGCAGAATGCTTTTGGCCTTGTTCTTGTTCTTGGCAAACATATCGTAAAATGCCTTTTTTTCCACCTCAGTAATATCTGTGGGAACGGCAATGACTATATCTGAGCTTTTTATCCTGGCCTTAAGCTTACTCTCCAAAAGCTCTAAAAGCATGGTCTGCATGTTGTCAAAGTCAGCTATGACACCGTTTATAATGGGGAATGAGACAACTATGGTCTCCGGTGCCTTTTCATACATCATATAAGCTTCGTCACCATAGGCGTACATCTGATCCTTATTGACTATGGCTATTGTGTTTTTTTCATTAGTAATGGTACCGTCCGAAGATGAAAATATCTTGAGATTACCGGTACCCATATCTATTCCGTATCCTGTACTCATGAATTCCTCCTGTGTAATGACGCAAAAAAATGCTTATCTATTATACTACAATACTGACACCATAACAATAGTTGTCATTCTGAGCGAAGCGAAGAATCTCTTACAACGTTATTTCCCCGGCCTTCACCATCTCTTCCAGTGAGCACAGTATACCGTACTTGCCGTGATACCAGGTAAGTCCACCCTGGAAGTATACATTGTATGGCGCCCTTAGTGGACCGTCAGCTGAAAGCTCGATTGAGGAACCCTGTACAAAAGCACCGGCAGCCATGATCACCTGATCGTCGTAGCCCGGCATATCCCAGGGCACCGGTGTAACATGGGAATCTACGGGAGCGCCCTTTTGGATGCCAAGGCAAAAAGCCCGGAGGGCTTCGGGTGTCTTTAGCTCCACGGCCTGGATAATGTCATTTCTCTTCTCCTTTGCTTTGGGAATACAGTTGTATCCCAGCTTTTCATATATTGCTGCCGCAAAGGCTGCGGTCTTTATGGCAGAGGCGACCACGGTAGGTGCTAAAAAGAAACCTTCGTAAAATGAAGGCATGATACCAAGGGAAGCTCCTACCTCCTTTCCGAGTCCGGGGGATGAAAGCCTGCGGGCGGCATTTTCTATGCATTCTTTTTTCCCGGCTATGTATCCTCCGGTTGGAGCCAGACCACCACCGGGATTTTTTATCAGGGAGCCCACTATCATATCCGCTCCCACCTCAAGAGGTTCCTTTTCCTCCACAAATTCACCGTAGCAATTGTCCACCATAATGGTAACCTCCGGCTTGATGTTTCGGATAAAGGATATCAGCTCTCCTATCTCGTCTACCGAATAGCTGGGTCGCCCGGCATAGCCCTTGGAACGCTGGATTGTAACAAGCTTAGTACGTTCGTTTATGGCATTTTTTATGGCATCATAGTCAAAGCTGCCGTCAGGCTTTAGATCAGCCTGTGAATATGTGATGCCGTATTCTGCCAGTGAACCCATGGAAGGCCGGATACCAATGACCTCATGAAGTGTATCATAAGGCGCGCCTACCGGAGATAAAAGTTCATCCCCTGGTCTAAGGTTGGACATGAGAGCCAGCGCTAAGGCATGGGTACCGCAGGTGATCTGTGGTCGCACCAAGGCATCCTCAGCCTTGAAGGTGTCAGCATAGACTGCTTCAAGGGTGTCTCGGCCCAGGTCGTTATAACCGTAGCCCGTGGATCCTGACAGACATTCCGCACTTACCCTGTTCTTTTGCATGGCACGTATTACCTTCTGCTGGTTGTACTCCGCCATCATGTCATAGTGATCAAAGTCATCCTTTAGATCCTTTAATACTTCCTCACCAAATTCAAAGACCTCCATTGAGATCCCGGAAGATTTGTAAATTTCATATTTATCTATCATCATATCTCCTTTAAAGATTCTTCGCTTCGCTCAGAATGATACGGGAATCTAATTGAATTATCCTAATTCAATTAGCGGGATTCTTCGCTTCGCTCAGAATGACACGGAATCTTATTCTCCAAGATATGCCTTCTTTATGTCTTCGTTGTTCAAAAGCTCAGAGGCCTTGCCCTCCAAAACTATGTTACCTGTCTCAAGCACATAAGCTCGGTCCGCAATGGAAAGAGCCTTTTTTGCGTTCTGTTCCACCAAAAGCACCGTGGTACCGGTGGAAGATATATTGGT
>CAMOFS010000066.1 GCA_946613735.1 uncultured Lachnospiraceae bacterium
GATCCTTCGCTGCGCTCAGGATGACAGGGGGGCTGCGCTTCCGGCAGGGGTCCCGCGAGTGGCTGCGCTCAGCTCAGCTCATCCAGGGTCTTGCCGTAGGGTGGCAGGAACTCATCCATGAAAACCGCCACCTCAGGTAGCTCATCCTTCATTTTCAAAAGAGTCCTTTCGGTACTCTCATGTGCTGTCTTAAACTCCGTATTACCGGACTTTTCCTCCTCGATGCACTTGATCAGCGCGGACAGCTTGTCAGCCGCCTTCACCAGGCGCCGCATGTATGCATCCTCCTTTGAATCATCCGCAAAAAACACCTTTTCATAGGCATCCCGCATATCCGAGGGCAGCTTGTTCAAAAGCTTGTACTCAGCCACTGCCTCCACCTTTTTGTAGGCGTCCCTGATATCATCGCTGTAGTACTTGACTGGGGTGGGCATGTCACCGGTGATGATCTCTGAGGCATCATGGTAGATGCCTGCCACTGCTGCCCTGTCGGCGTTAAGGTTTTTACCAAAGCGGGTGTTGCCTATGACGCAGAGCGCATGGGCGATCATCGCCACCTCCATGGAATGCTCCGAGAGATTCTCCTCACGGGAGTTCCTCATGAGGGCCCAGCGGTTGATGTATTTCATGCGGGATATTGCCGCGAAAAAGTTGAATGCCATATTTTGTTCCTCTTCGTAAAAAATATTCTTCGCTTCGCTCAGAATGACAGCGGGGCTCGCTCAGAATGACAGTGGGGCTCGCTCAGAATGACAGTGGGGCTCGCTTTGAATGACAGTGGGGCTTGCTTTGAATGACAGCGGACTACGCTTTGAATGACAGTGGGGCTGCATCCTATATTAGTCCCAGATGGATCAGGCCTTCGGCGAGGCCGTTTTCCGTAAGCCCTGAGGTAATATGGTCGGCATGCTCCTTGGCCTCGTCGCTGCCGCTGCCCATCACCACTCCCAGGCCCGCCATATCCAGCATATCCAAATCATTGGCACTGTCTCCAAAGGCGATGGTATCGGCGATATCCATATCCAAAAGCTCGCATACCTTTTTTATCCCAGTGCCCTTGTTAAAGCCCTTGGGCACTATCTCCACCACCTGCGGATTGTGGATCATAAAATCAAAATCTTCGGACAGCTCATCCCGGCATGCCATGACATCGCAGCCTTCGGTGGCACAGGAGAGCTTGGATATCTCCCATTCCCCCCAGTATCTTTTGATGGGGAGTATCCTGCCACCCATCTCCTGGCTCAGCTTTTCGCAATACTCGTCACCGGAAAAATCATCCTCTATGTCGATATACAGATCATATCTGCCCTCTAAGATGGGCTTAAAGCCATATGACCTGACCTTTTTAACCGTCTCAACTGCCAGATCGGCCTTCATCCTGTGATAAAACCTTACCAGCCCGTTCATCTCCACCATGGTACCGCAGCCCGAGACTATCCCGTCAAAGCCGATATTCAAAAGGTGCTCCGCAAAGATGTACGACCTGCATCTGCCACTGTTTATAAAGGCCAGATGCCCGTTCTCCCGTAGCTTTTTTATGGCAAGGATCGTACTCTTGGGGATATTATTGTTAAAGTCCCAGATGGTACCATCTATATCGAAAAAAACTGCCTTTTGTCCTGACATAAAACTCTCCCGTGTATCAACCCTTGGATCCGCCGCTTAGGTAGGCCTGGATGATCTGTGCCATAACCTCTGCCGCCCTCTGCGTGTGGATCTTGTCCATAGCCTCATTATAGGCCTTTTCCTGTCTGGCCTCTCTTGCCTTCTGTGAAAGCTCCTCGGCCCTGCTCTTTTTTTCCCTGTCGGCTCTCAGCTCCTGCCTAGCGTATTCCTCGCGGCTCTTTACCCGCTCAGACATTTTTTTAAGATCCTCACGGGTACCGAATATCCTGTGTCCCGCATTTTTGGAACTGTCAGCCCCGGCTGCTGCCCATACGGCCATCCCGTCCGGAATGGTATTGGACATAAGATATTCATAGGCATCTGATATGGCCCGGTACTGTCTGGCAGACGCCTCATCACTCCTCACATCAGGATGATAGAGCTTTACCAGGCTCTTATAAGCCGATCTGACTGCGTCGGTATCGGCATCCCCGGGAAGCCCCAGTACCATAAGTGCCTCAATGCGCGAACGAAACTTCATTGAAAATCTCCCCTACCAGGTAAAATGATCCGCAGGCCACCGCTACACGATCCAAAGCTTTTGCGTTCATCTGCACCGTTAAAAGCGCTATCTCCAGGTTTTCACAGGCAGTGGCCTTCCCTTCACCTGCCACCTCAGTTACCATATCGCATAGCTCGTCGGCCGTATAGGCCCGTGGGTCGTTTATCCCCACGGTGAAAAAATGCTCAGCCAAAGAAGCCAGTTTTTTTATCACACCTGCCGCATCATGGCCATGGAGCGCACCTATCAGAAATACAAAGCTTTTACCGGGATAAAACATTTTTAATGCCCTCACAAGCTCCTTAGCAGCCGAGGGATTATGGGCGCCGTCAACAATTAATATGGGATCCTTAGAGATGACATCCATCCGTCCGGGCACGCCCCTGAAGCTACGGCTTATCCTTTCATACTCCTGTGGCTCAACTCCAACTAACTCAAGAGCCAGCTCGGCTGTGGCGTGGTTTTTTACTGGAAAAGTATCTGAAAAACTCACCTCGGCCCCCACCGCAGTCTTTACCCCGATACGTCTGCATTGCTCTATGATCAGATCCCTGGCACGATCCGGCATCTGTCCCAGCACCACTCCGCAGCCGGGCTTTATGATCCCCGCCTTTTCCATGGCGATACTCTCTATAGAGTCTCCCAAAACCTCGGTGTGGTCCTTACCTATGGAGGTGATGACACATACCTCCGGAGTCTTGGAAATGGCATTGGTGGAGTCCAGCCTGCCACCCAGTCCAGTCTCTATGACTGCGAATTCACAACCCTTTTCTACAAAGTAGAGGATTGCCATAATAAAAGAGATATCAAACATCGTAGGTGATGAGCCCAAAGCATCGATCTGCTCAAAAAGCCTTATCACCTCATCCTCAGATATCTCCTGTCCATCTACCCTTATACGCTCGCAGTAGTCCACCAGATGGGGTGAAGTAAAAAGCCCCGTCCGATGCCCCGTAGCAGTAAGGGTAGCTGCTATATATGCACATACCGAGCCCTTGCCGTTGGTACCTGCCACATGAATGATGCGGAGGTCCTTTTCAGGGTTGCCCAATTTTTTTAAAAGCTCTGCGGATATCTCTGCCCCGGATCTGTGTCCAAAGCGAACCCGCCCCATTATATCCGAAACTACCTCACTATAATCCATCCTAGACCACCATGATCACGCCGCCGTCACAGGCATACAGGGAGCTGATGCCCCGTGTGTCCACTATGACGATCTCAGCGAAGCTGCCCCTCTCCTCCACCAGAGACTTGAGGGTGGATGCGGTATGAGGACAATTACAATGGGATATGGCCAAAACCTTGCCGGAGGTATCACCGGAATCCGCTATCATGCAGTCAGCCATCTTTTCCAGAGCCTTCCTCATACCCCTGCCCTTGTCCAGCTGCTGTATGCTGCCAATGGGTGTGGATCCCATGACAGGCTTAATATTAAGAGTGGATGCGATCAGGGACTTGATCCCTGAAAGCCGTCCGGCCTTTTTAAGGCTCTCCAGACTCTCCAGTACGAAATAGGTATGCTGGGACTCGATATAACCATTGGTATCCGCCACTATCTCCTCGAAGGGCAGACCCCGCTGCTCCAGCTTATGGATATGATCACCGATAAGGGACTGGCCGATGGATGCAGACTTGGAATCAAACACATGAACCTGTGCATCCGGCATCTCCTCCTCGTAGATGTTCGACGCTAAAACTGCGCTGTTATAGGAACCCGAAAGCTGGGCCGAAAGGGTGATCACATAAACACGGTCAGCTCCCTTCATGGCCTCCATATAATTAGCCGGTGAGGGACATGCTGACTTCGGCACATTGGGACTTGCTGCAGCTCTGTGCAAAAAATCTGCCTGATCAAAGGTGTCGTCGTCTACTATGGTGTAGCCGTCCACGTCAATGGTCAGGGGCACGCTGACAAAATGTTCGTCCTTTTCCATATAGGGGAAAAACTCCCCGCAACTGTCTATCACTATTTTATACATAATGCTATCTTATACTTTTTTTTCGTCAAACGCAAATCATTTTAGACAAAAAAAGACAGTTGTGCTATTATGTCCAAAAACCTGTAAAAAAGAGAGACATAAAATGGCATTTTATCAAAAAATAATAGCTGCACTGTTATTGGCATCCCTTATGACCACCTGTCTTTTTGGCTGCGGCATTTCCGAGATCACCGAGCCCGAGGCCAGGCATACCGCCATGTGGCACATAGGAGTCTGTGCCAGTGACGACAGCGAATTCAGCGATATCATAATGGACGGCTTTTCCCGCGCTCTGTCGGATGAGCTTCCCGATGACTCAGTCACCTTTACCAGGGAATTTATCTCAAACGAAAAAAGCGGCGCACAGATAGCCTCCGATTTTGTCCGGGATAAAAACGATCTGATCCTTACCATCGGCACCCCTGCCCTAAAGGGCGCCAGCCGTACCACTGAGGATACCCCCATCATTACCACCGACGTGACAGACATCCAGTCTGCGTTAAATCTTACCGACCTTGACTGGAATATGCGCACCAACATGAATATCACCGGGATCGCCGCCATGCCCAACATCGCCGACCAGCTGGCCCTCATCATAGAGGTCACCCCCGGCATAAAGACCCTGGCCATAGTATACGGCAAGAGAGATCTCTACTCCGACGATCAAAACCGCATCATGCAGGACTACCTCACACAGGCGGGGATAGAGCCGGTGCTGTATGAGCTTTCCGAGGTCAAAAGGAAAAAAATAGAAGCCATCTGCAAAAAAAGTGATGCCATTTTCATCCCTTCAAACAGCACGCTTTCCGATGACTGCAAAAAAATAGTAAAGATCGCCACCAAAAAAAACATCCCCACCATAGGCGGAGATGCGAATATCGGGAAAAACACCCTGGTATGCCTCTGCCCGGACTACTACGACATAGGCTATAAGGCAGGGATGCAGGCCGCACAGATCCTGGGTCATGGCAAAAATGCGGGAAAGATAAGCATAGAGTTCAACACCGCCCCCGGCATCAAGCTCTACAACGCCTCAGTAGCAAAAAAGATGGGGATCACCTTCCCTAAGTCCTTTCATTTATACGATCAAGAAGACCTGAGTAGCGTTTTCTCTGATCGGTAGTCTTTATCATGTCCACAAAGACCTCCGGATCTCCCACCAGTACCACGCAGCTTTTTGCCCTGGTAATGGCTGTATAGATGAGATTCCTGTTCATAAGGGCTCTGGCACCCGGCAAAAGCGGGATCACCACCGCGGGATACTCGCTGCCCTGGGACTTGTGGATGGTCACCGCATAGGCATGCTCCAGCTCATCCACGCTCTTAAAGGGATACACCACTTTTTTTGCATCCTCGTACTCCACCGTAAGCCTCTGGCCCTCATTATCCACCCTTTTTATTGTCCCTATATCACCATTGAAGACCCCTGTGCCGGAATCCACTACTATGCCGTATCTGCCTGTGATCTCCCACTCCAGCTGATAGTCGTTTTTGATCTGCATCACCTTGTCGCCCTCGCGGAAGATGACCTCACCGTAGGTGTACTCCTCCTTGTCACGGGACGCGGGGTTTAGGTGGGCCTGCATGATCTCATTGAGCCTGCCCACTCCCACCAGCCCCTTTCTCGTAGGGGTAAGCACCTGGATATCATAGGGTCTGGCCTTCACATAGGGTGGCAGCTTTTTTTCCACCAGCTCCTTTACCACGCCGATGATGTGGTCGGCGTTATTTCTCTTTATGATGAAAAATTCCTTTGAGTCGTTATCAAGCCTGGGCACCTCACCATTCTGCACCTGGTGGGCAGCCAGCACGATATCGCTTAAGTCCTTTTGCCTGAAGATCTTTTTTAGGGTAATGGTGGAAAAAGCTCCGGATCTTATCATGTCGGAAAGCACGTTGCCGGGTCCCACACTGGGAAGCTGGTTCTCATCCCCCACCATGATAAGCCTCATGCCCTCAGGTATGGCCTTTAAGAGGGCGTACATAAGGGAGATATCCACCATGGACATCTCGTCTATGATGATAACATCCGCCTCTAAGGGATTGTCCTCGTTGCGGTCAAACATGCTCCTGTTGACAGTCGTGGATTCACCATCCTCCATGGCTCCGGCATGGACCTCCAAAAGCCTGTGGATGGTGCGGGCCGGCCTGCCTGTAGCCTCCGACATCCGCTTTGCAGCCCGTCCCGTGGGCGCCGCCAGATCCACTGACAGTCCCCGGCTTTCAAAGAACCTTATCATGGCACGAATGGTGGTGGTCTTTCCTGTGCCGGGTCCGCCCGTCAGTATGCTGACCCCGTTTTTAGCTGCGCATACCACCGCATCCCGCTGGACCTCGTCAAGGGTGATATCCTCCTCGGCCTCTACCTCCGATATCACCGCATCCACTATGGAGGGAGAGATGTCAAAGGGAACAGACAGTCCCAAAAGAATGCCTGCTGCCCTGTCCTCCATACGGTAAAAGGACGCCAGGTATACAAAGCCGTCCTTTTCTATAAGCTTACCCTCTACCAGGAGGTCCCTGATGCCGCTTTCCACATCCTCCTCGGAGACAAAAAGCAGCATTTTTGACTCGTATTTAAGCTCATCCATGGGCAGGCAGGTGTGTCCCTGTCCGCAGGCCTCGGAAAGGGCATAGAGTATCCCGCAGCCCACACGGTATTTGGAGTCGGCACTGATACCCACCTTTGTGGCTATATCATCCGCCGTGCGAAAGCCCACTCTGGGTATATCCTCAGCCATCCTGTATGGATTGTCACGGATGACCTCGTAGGTCTTAGGGCCGTACTCCTGATATATCCTAAGGGCCAGGTTCATACTGATACCGTACTGTCCCAAAAAGATCATGGCATCTCTGAGATCCCTCTTTTCATTGACCTGGTCTGATATGCTCCTGGCCATCTTATCCGAGATCCCCTTTACCTCCACAAGCCTCTCCGGCTCCTGCTCTATTATGCGCAGGGTATCTGCCTTGAATTTTTTTACTATCCTTGCCGCCAGTGCCTCGCCTATGCCCTTTACCGCTCCGGAGCCCAGATACCTCTTGATAGCCTCCTCGCCCTTGGGGATGATCTCCTCATAGGTCTTCATGAGAAACTGTTTGCCGTAGCTTTTATGCTCCACAAAATCGCCGGTCATGCTCACTGACTCGCCGGCGGCTATAGACGGAAAAATACCGGTGCAGGTGATCTCATCTGCACCGGATAAATCCTCATCCTCCACTGTCCCCTCGGGGATCAGAACCAGGACACTGTATGCGTTTTCGGGATTACGGTAGATGATGTGGTCTACGAATCCTGAGAGTTCTGACATATGCTACTCCGT
>CAMOFS010000067.1 GCA_946613735.1 uncultured Lachnospiraceae bacterium
TTATAGCCACCTCGCATCTGCCTGCGGTGATCATATTCAAAAGCTCACCGGAGGCTCTTCCGCATTTATAGTTATCGCTGCCGACAAAGGCGAGCCTGTTGGACTTAGGCAGATCTGTATTCAGGGTCACTATGGGTATCTTTTTATCATAATATGGGACTAAGTGCTCTAATACCTCAGGATTATCAATGGGAGTGAAGATGAGTCCGGAAAGTCCCATATTGGAAAACTCCTTAAGCTTTTTACACTGTGCCTCCACGGAAAAGGGAGTAAGCTCATATATGATCTCGCCATCAAATGATGAGTCACTAAGATACGCCTGCAGGCCCTCTAAAAGACTGTCGTAGAACAGACTCTCATGTGTGGAAAAAAGAACACCGATCTTTTTCTTTTTGGGTGTTGCTTTTGAATTGTTTTTTTCAGCCATCATATCCTCCAATACCATAAGCAAAAAAAGTTGATAAAAGCGCTTATTTAGAACAAGTATAACATAACGGGTATGATTTAAAAAGTGTAAAAAATGATTTGGCTTATCAGTGATTATAGGCTATAATGGATAAGATTGTAATTAAAGGAGTAATCATGATCTTTTTTACAGATGAATATAAAAAAACGATTTTTCCGAGACTGCTTCGTGTAGCCGGCGTGGCGGCACTGGATGTGTTGTCTATGGTGTTGTGTGCATTGGCTGCATTGTGGGTCAGATTTGACTTTTCTGCCTTTGCCACCATCGAGGCAGGCTATGTGGAGAACATGCTCGCATATCTACCCATATATATCATCACATTTTTGGTTGTATATTATATATTCAGGCTATATCACAGCATCTGGCGATATGCGGGAGTAATGGAGGTCGTCAGGGCAGTGGGGTGCTATATTGTTTTGATCCCCGTCATCTATCTGGAGGCTATGATACTTCAGATCCATCTCCCCAGGAGCTTTTTCTTTTTGACCTTCATTATGAATTTCATCTGCTGTGTGGGTATCAGATTATCCTACAGGGTGCTAAGACTGTATTTGTCACGGTTTCGTGGGCACTCGGACAGTGATGAGCACATCATGATCATCGGAGGAGGCGCAGCCGGCAGGAACATCATAAAGGAGATCCAGCTTTCCGATGAGGTGGGAGGCAGCATCTGCTGTGTTATAGATGACAACGCCAACAAATGGCGCAGGTCATTGGAGGGTGTGCCCATAGTGGGCGGCCGATATGATATCCCAGATATGGTGGAAAAATACGGGATCACCAGGATCATCTATGCTATTCCCTCTGCGGATCCCAAGGACAGGAGTGAGATCTTAAATATCGCCAAGGATACGGGAGCGTCACTTAAGGCGATTCCCGCCATATACCAGCTGCTCAACGGAGAGGTCTCCGTATCAAAGCTTAAGGATGTGGATATAGTGGATCTTTTGGGGCGGGACGAGATAAAGGTCAACAACGACGAGATTCTTTCCCATATCAGTGGGAGAGTAGTGATGGTCACCGGAGGAGGCGGCTCCATAGGTTCGGAGCTTTGCCGACAGATAGCCGCATCGGGTCCTAAGCAGCTTATCATTTTTGATATATACGAGAACAATGCTTACGCTATCCAGCAGGAGCTTATCCGTACCTATCCCAATCTCAACCTTGTGACTCTCATTGGCTCAGTCAGGAATACGGGCCGGGTTAACAAGGTGCTGGAAAAGTATAAGCCCGATATGATATATCATGCTGCAGCTCATAAGCATGTACCACTGATGGAGGACTCCCCCAACGAGGCCATTAAAAACAATGTCATGGGTACCTACAAGCTGGCTGAAGCCGCAGCCCATGCAGGAGTGAAAAAGTTCCTTTTGATCTCTACTGACAAGGCGGTGAATCCCACCAATCTCATGGGAGCCAGTAAGAGGCTTTGCGAGATGGTGATACAGATGGAAAACAGAAAGTATCCGGGCACTGATTTTGTGGCGGTGCGCTTTGGTAATGTGTTGGGCTCCAACGGCAGCGTGATACCGCTTTTTAAAAAGCAGATCGCCGCAGGTGGTCCGGTCACTGTTACCGATAAGAACATCATCAGATATTTCATGACTATTCCCGAGGCAGTATCACTGGTGCTCCAGGCAGGCTACTATGCCCACGGAGGCGAGATTTTTGTTCTGGATATGGGAGAGCCGGTGCGCATCGATGACATGGCCAGGAATCTGATCAAGCTTTCGGGACTCACCCCGGATGTGGACATCAAGATAGTATATACCGGACTTAGGCCCGGGGAGAAGCTTTTCGAGGAGCTTCTTATGGATGAAGAGGGCATGACCGAGACTGCTAATAAGCTTATCTATATCGGAAAGCCCATTGAGATGGATGATGAGGAATTTAAAAAGCAGCTGGCCAGGCTGGATGAGGCCAGCAGATCCGAGTCCGAGGATATCAAGCATATAGTGGCTGAGATAGTGGACACCTACCATCCGCAGATGAGTTAAGATTCTTCGGGCTACGCCCTCAGAATGACAGGGGGGCTACGCCCTCAGAATGACAGGGGAGGCTACGCCCTCAGAATGACAGGGGAGGCTACGCTACGCCCTTGTCATCCTGAGCGAATCGGGATCAGGCTGTCATCCTGAGCGAAGCGAAGGATCCCTTATAGAATAGGAGATAATCTACATTATGAGTCCAAAACCAACAAAAAAGACCAATACAAACAAGCCTGCCGGTAATGTTTACAAGGCTCCGGCTGAAAAAAAGCCCACCGGCCGCTGGATGCTGATCCCGGCTGCCATCATGTTTGGCTATGTGCCGCTTATCATGCGCACCTACCAGTATGATCCCATGCTCTCACAGTTTGAGTGGTTTGATGAGGGACAGGTGGTGGATGTATACATGGCCTGCAAGATGTACGTCATTTTAGTCCTGGGCTTTGTCATGCTGGGTATGTTCTTTTTATACAGGCTTATCCAGGGAGAAAAGTTCAAGCTTAACAAGATCATGATACCTCTTTATGTATACTTCGGCGGAGTGCTGATCTCCGGTATACTTTCAAAGTACAAATACTACGCATGGGGCGGCTCCTTTGAGATGTTTGAATCCGTGCCTGTGGTTTTGATCTACGTTTTCACCACCATCTATGTCTTTAGGCAGATGCGTGACATGGAGGACTTCACCTATTTCTGGCACATAGCCGCACCGGGAGTCCTGATTGAGAGCCTGATCTGCACTTATCAAATGTGGGGCAAGGATTTTATCGATACTCATTTCGCCAAGTATCTGTATCTGTCTCCGCCTTACTGGCCCCAGATGGATACCATGACCACGGGAATGGGTGGCGCAGCTTACGGCACCCTCTACAATCCGGACTTTTTGCCCATGTATTTTGCGGCGGCCATTCCGGTGGCGGCAGCGGCATTTTTCGGAGTTAAAAAACCTGCTGATGCAGCTTCCCTGGCACTGTCAGGCAAAAATGAAAAGTGGGAGATGAGGCGCTACACCTTAGAGAGGATCTTTGACGGTATAGTTTTGGGCTTTACTCTTTTGGGACTTTACGGCAGCAAGCGTGTCACCGGTACCTTTGTCTTTATCGCCATAGGCTTTATCATGATAATCGGTGACCAGATCTTTGAAAAAAAGCAGATGGTTTTGCTTGTGGCAGCGGGAGTGGTACTGGTGGCAGCTGTGATAGGCCTGTCCTTTACCAACACTTCTGTGGGTGAAAGGTTAAAAAGTGTCTGGACAGCAGACTACAATCCACAAAAGGATATATTTATAGAAAACCTCTACAACATGCCCAATGAGGTGGAGTTTGTCGTGGATTACAAGGGTACCGACTATGTGTACCATGCTTCCATGGAGGTGATAGAGGGCTCCTATGAGAACCCTGATACCGGCGAGACCGTCATCACCCATACGCCTGAGGTCAGCCTTAGCTGTGAAAATATGGACGGAATCGCCATTACACCTTCCGATGAGACCAAGGTCTCCTGGTCATCCACCAGGGCTGATGATCCTGCCTATGCCATAACAGTGACGGGATATTATGTGGATCCTGCCTATGATGAAGAAGGAAATATGACTGCTGAGGCTTATTGGGGACTTACGGTCTATGGCATCAACCAGAGCTTTGGTTTTGACAAGACTGAAGAAGGCTATAAGTACCGCAACCACAGGGGACTGGATATCGATTTCCCCAACGATGTGGAATATGACAGGGTGTTTTCCGAGGACTTTTTCCATGGTCGGGGACATATCTACAACTACTCCATACCGCAGCTGAAGAGGAGCATCATCTTCGGATCCGGCTCCAACACCTTCGTTTTGGTCTATCCCCAGAACGACTATTTGACGGAGACCTACCATTCACTGGACGTTAAGCCTCACTGCTTCTACATCCAGCAGTGGATAGAAAACGGCCTGGTGGCCACCCTTGCACTGGTGGTATTTTTGATGTGGCTTGCCATTTCACTGATACAGCTTCTGGTGGCGCCCACTGAGGATAAGGACTGGAAAAAGGGTGGCTTTTACAGGGGACTTCCCCTGGCATCCATCGCACTCATTGCAGGGGTGATGGTGGCATGGCTTACAAATGACTCCAATATCTGCTCGGCGCCCATAGTGTGGCCGGCATTTGGTCTGGCACTGTTCTGCTATCAAAAGGGACAGACCATGATAGGAAAGGAAGGAAACTGATATGAACAACACATTATCCACACAGCTGGAGATCGATCTCATCCAGGTGATCAAGGATCTGCTTTTACAGTGGAAGGCCATCTTAGCTGTCATGCTGATCTTCGGCATCGCCACACCCTCGGCCATGTATGTAAAGGATATGCGAAGCTACAATGCCACAGTGGCTGCCAATGAGGAGCTCAAGGCAAAGGTGGCTGCATCCAGGGATGAGGGCGCCGAGACTGAGGAGACGGACATCTTTGCCGGTCTTGAGGAGGCGGATAAAGCTGCAGTTGAGGGAGCGCTTTTTACAAAGAAGAATCTGGAGAGCGCAAAAAGATATGTTGAGGAATCTCCCCTTATGAAGCTGGATGCACTGGCACTTGATCAGATGGTGCTGGAGTATTACCTTGACACTCCCGACGGATCGGATTTTGCTGCTGTAGGCAATGCTTACCTGTCATCATTTTATGATAAGGATTTTACGGATGAGGTGGCCGGTGCACTTGGAACCACTCCGGAATACGTGAATGAGCTGGTATATGTGGGCAATACCGAGTGGACATTTTCAGCCATAGATGTGAATAAGGAGATCTTTAAAAAGGGATACACCTCCGGCCTTGCCACCGGTGATATGCTGATAGTAACGGTATATCTTCCGGAGGGTGCGGATGCAGCCAAGACAGAGTCTAAGATAAAGGATCATATCACAAAAACAGGCGGGATCATCAGCTCAGATATCGGCGAGCATGATCTTAAGCTTATTTCAGTGGAAAACAGATCTACGGCTGACAGGGATCTGGAGGAAAAACAGCTGACCAAACGCAGCAATCTGATGACCTTAGAGTCCAATCTTAAGTCAGCAGAGACTGCCCTTAGTGACAGCCAGATGCAGGTGTATAGCGCGGCATCGGCTTCGGAGGTAGAGGAGGAGACAGCTGCACCCAAGCCCGAAAGTGTGGAACCGGTAAAGCCAGGCTTCAGCAAAAAATACGCAGCCATCGGTCTTATGCTGGGGCTGGTGCTCTACGGAGGCATCTATCTTTTGCTTCTGATATTTGTTCCCGTGATCCGTACCGGACTTGAGCTTTCAGATATGCTTGGGATAAAAAGCTTTGGCTGCTTCCATTCGGATCCCAAGCGGTTTGGCTTTTTCTGTGACAAGCTGGTATACAGGCTTTTGTACCATAAGGAAAAGAGTGCGGATGAGCTGATGGAGGACGGTGCGGAGCGCATAGCGGTCTATGCAAAGTACCATGAGCTTTCCGAGGTGACGCTGATTTCCGCAGATGCTGACAGCAAGGCAGCCATAGAAGCCCTTTTAGCGAAGCTTACCGCCAAGGGGATCACCTCATCCTATGTAGATCTTTGGGACGGCGAGAAGCTCACGGATCTTGCAGAGGAGAGTATGTCAGGCAAGGATAATTATGTTATCTGCATGATGCCCAGGGCGACCCTGGTCAAGGATGTGGATAAGATGCTTTCTGTTTCGGCCGAGTATCAGAAAAAGGTTATCGGAACGGTGGCTATTTAAAACATTGACTTTTATACTTTACTGTATTAAACTATGACAGGATTGAAGATTCTTCGGGCTGCGCCCTCAGAATGACAAGGAAGCTGTGTTCCCAGAATGACAAGGGCATCTTGGCTGTTGTCATTCTGAGCGAAGCGAAGAATCCAGATCTTAAAAGAAGGAGTGTTAATAATGAGAGATAAGATGGTAGATGTAAGGGACTTGTTTACTAAAACAGATGAGTACGCAGGTAAGAGCGTCAGGCTGGGAGGCTGGATACGTACTAACCGGGATAACAAGAATTTTGGCTTTCTGGTCATAAATGACGGTACTTATCAGAATCCCGTACAGGCAGTCTATCATGACAATATGGAGAACTTTTCTGAGATAGCAGCACTTAACGTAGGCGCGGCAGTCATCGTTACAGGTGAGGTGACACTTACCCCCGAGGCAAAGCAGCCCTTTGAGATCCAGGCCACAGCCGTTGAGGTGGAGGGAGCATCCGATGAAAAATATCCCATCCAGCCCAAGCGACATACCATGGAGTACCTTCGTACTGTGACACATCTTCGTCCCAGGACCAATACCTTTGAAGCAGTTTTCAGAGTGAGATCCCTGTGTGCCTATGCCATCCACAAGTTCTTCCAGGATCGGAATTTTGTATATGCCCATACCCCTATCATCACAGGAAGCGATGCTGAGGGAGCGGGAGAGATGTTCAGGGTCACCACCATGGATGCGGCAGAGCCTCCCAGGACTGAGGACGGTGCCGTAGATTTCAGCAAGGACTTTTTTGGAAAGTCCACCAACCTTACAGTATCCGGACAATTAAACGGTGAGACCTTTGCCCAGGCATTTAAAAACATCTATACCTTTGGACCTACCTTCAGGGCAGAGAATTCCAACACTACCCGACATGCGGCTGAGTTTTGGATGATTGAGCCGGAGATGGCCTTCTGTGATCTTGAGGATGACATGACCATAGCGGAGGATATGATCAAGTTCATTATCAATTATGTATTAGAGCACGCTCCCGAGGAGATGGCGTTTTTTAACCAGTTCATCGACAAGGGACTTATCGAGAGGTTACAGCATGTGGCAAGCTCCGACTTCGGACGCATTACCTATACGGATGCCATTGCGGAGCTTGAAAAGCACAATGACAAGTTTGACTATCCTGTACACTGGGGCAGTGATCTTCAGACTGAGCATGAGAGGTACCTGACGGAGCAGATTTTCAAGCGCCCTGTATTTGTGACAGATTATCCCAAGGAGATCAAGGCATTTTATATGAAGCTTAATCCTGACGTAAAG
>CAMOFS010000068.1 GCA_946613735.1 uncultured Lachnospiraceae bacterium
TATTGCAAAGAAGTCAGAGGCAAAAAAGTAGAAGGCAGATAAAAAAGCAGCGGGGTCAAGGCCTAAAGGGGGCAAAATTTCTTGATTTAGTAAGGAAAAGAGTGTAAAATAGTAGGGATGTTGTGGTAAAAGCAGCATCCCATTACTATTTCAGGAGGAATTATTATGTATTTAGCAGCAGCAACAGGCGGCTCATCAGCATTGGGCGGCTTTGGCATGATTGCATGGCTGGTGGTGCTTTTTGTGTTCATGTATTTCTTTATGATACGTCCCCAGCAGCAGGAGAGTAAAAAGAAAAAAGAGATGTTATCCACACTGGCGGTTGGAGATACTGTTCTTACATCCAGCGGTTTTTACGGAGTCATCATCGACATCCCCGACGAGACTACTGTCATCGTTGAGTTCGGAAGCAACAGAAACTGCCGCATTCCCATGCAGACTGCAGCTATCGCGGAGGTTGAGAAGCCCGGCGAGGCAACAACTACCGAAGAAAAGAAATAAGATCATCGAGAAGGAAAGATATGGGGAAGCTTAAAAAACTGATCCCTGCCATCGTATGGGATATCCAGGTGGCGGCGGAGCTTATGATGGTATTTTTTGTGGTCAGGCTGGATCTTTTGCCCGGCAGCTACGTTGTATTTTTGTTGGGCGGAGGCCTCTTGGCCGTTACGGTTCTGACCGGGTTTTTACTTCTAAAAAAACCTAAGCAGCATACAAAATATCTGACGGTACAGCAGATCATCGGTATGATCATAGCCGCCTTTGTGGTCATAGGCGGTATCGTGGCATCCTATATGGCCTATCAGGCCAGGACAGCCATTGAGGTCATCGCCGAAGAGCCCGAGGTGGAGCAGGTCTTAGTGACACATATGGGTGTCTATGTCAAAAACGACAGCAACATCAATTCAGTCATGGACATCCCCGCCGAGGAGTACGGCTTTTTATCCATCTACAATGAGGAGTGGAATGCCAAGGCCAAGGAGTACATCGAGGATGAGCTTTTAGGTAAGCATGTAGAGGTGGAAGAAGTCGTTGAAGAGGAGCCGGAGCCCACTATATGGGAGGAGCTCTTTGGTAAAAAGGAAGAGGAGCCTGTGGAGGAGGTGCCGGAGCCAAGCATCAGCATTTCTACCAAGGATCTGGACTCCATCTTTACCATGGCAGATGAGCTCTATGCCGGCAGCACCAATGTCATCGTTATGGATGACTCTTATGTCGAGGTGCTTTCGGATGTGGGTACCGCAGACGAAGAGGCAAAGACGGAGAATCCATACGCCAACTTTGCCACAGACACGAAAAAGATCCTTGATATTCCCATATATGCAGAGCCCTCGGAGGTGGTGGAAAAGGATATCACCTCGGATGCTTTTATAATCTATGTCAGTGGTTCGGATACACGTTCGTCCACCCTTTCCACTGCCAGGAGCGATGTCAATATCCTGGCTGTGGTCAATCCGGCGACACACCAGGTGTTGATGATCAATACACCTCGTGATACCTATGTTAAAAACCCCGCCGGCGGCAATGCCATGGACAAGCTGACTCATTGCGGTATCTACGGCATCGAGAATTCCATGCAGGCTTTAGGACAGCTCTACGGCTGTGAGGTGGATCATTATGTACAGGTGAACTTCTCAGGCTTTGAGACCATTATAGACTCTCTGGGAGGCATCACCGTGGACAACGATATGTCCTTTAAGTCATGGAGATACGGCGGTACCTATTATTTCAATGAGGGACCCATAGAGCTCAATGGTGCTTCGGCCCAGGCATATGTCCGTGAGAGATATGCGGTGGCAGGAGGAGATGAGACCAGAGGTCGGCACCAGATGATGGTGATCGAGGCCATAATAAAAAAGGTGTCGGAGGATCCGACAGCCGTTTTAGCTAATTATTCGTCACTGTTAAGCGCCCTTGAGGGGATGATAGCCACGGACTTTACCGCAGACGAGATTTCAGAGCTGGCCAAGCTGGAGCTTTCGGAGCTTGCCAGCTGGGATGTCAAGACCTTTGCCATTTCGGGAGTTGGGGACTCAGCCCCCAACTACTCCATATCCGGGATGAACTCATACGTGATGCATCCCGACAGCGATGACGTTACTCATGCTAAAAAGCTGATCTCCAAGGTCATGATGGGCGAGACTCTTTCAGATATTGATCTTGAAAAAGAGGTATCGACTGAAGAGTCTTCAGAACAAAGTACAGAAGGCACGTATTGATCGGGAACATCACTGCGGTGGCCGGCAGCTTTTCTGCAAGGACTACCCACAGTGGAGTTTTATAAAGGATCATACTGTTGATGGGATTCAAAATGAGGCTTACTACTACCGTGTAGACCAGGCTGGTCATTATAACACGCGGTATGGTAAGCTTCTTTTTATAAAGCATGGCACCGAAGATGATACCGGAAACCATGGTAGAGATGGTGTATCCGGGGAAGAAGGCGCCGGTGGGCTTTACGATATAGCCGGTGATGTCAGCCAAAAGTCCCACGAGGCCTCCGATGGCCGGCCCAAAGAGCATGCCTGAAGCGGCAATGGGTAAAAACTTGAAGCGGATCTGGATGAATTCATTGACCGGGACAGAAAAAAAACTGAGCACGGTGGCAATGGCAACAAGAAGGGCTGCAGCTGTAAGAACTTTTACATCTTTTAATTGTGACATAATAAAACCTCCTTATGCAGCTAACTACATAGGGAGGCATACTGCGCTTCGATATGTAGCAGCGGGATGCGGTCCCATCATCGCAAGCAGCTGTCCTTTTGCATGTGCGGCAGCCTGTGGCTCTTCGTCAAAGTATCAACTCCCTGTATACTAAGCACTTAACGCGATGAAACCTACTCTGCGTATTCCAAGGATTGATTATATATAATAAGGGGATGAGTGTCAATGAGAATAAGAAACCGGATATTTATGGTGTTGGCTGTGATATGGATGGGTGTGATCTTTCTCCAGTCCGCCAAGGTGGCTGATGATTCTGCGGCGGAAAGTGGAGGGCTCATATTATTCATAGGTGAGCATTTTGTGCCGGGCTTTGAAGAGTGGCCGGCGGACAGGCAGCAGGCTTTTGTGGAAAGCTATGACCACCCGGTGAGAAAGGGCGCCCACATGGCGGAGTATGCGCTTCTTAGCATGCTGCTGGTGGGGGCAATGTATGGGGCGGGATCCCGGGCTGTGGGGGATACTCCTCGGACTGTGGGGAATGTATCCCGGGCTGTGGGGGATGTATCCCGTGCCTCGGGATCGCCCTCGGATCGCTGTGTTTTCGCTATTTCATGGCTTATTGCAACTGTATATGCAGTTACGGATGAATTTCACCAGACCTTTGTGCCGGGCAGGAGCGGCGAAGCCCGCGATGTATGCTTTGATTCCGCCGGTGCTCTGATAGGGGTTTTTCTTGCTATTAGCATTATATTTGTGATAAAATCTATTTTTAAGGATGGCAGCGATAGAAGAGATTCTTCGCTGCGCTCAGAATGACAACCGGTAAGGAATGTTAGAGGAAAGGAGGTTGGCGATGGCTGATATCACATCACAGGAATTTGAACGCTTAGAGGCTGATATAAGCCGTCCTAATCGCGGTATCGTATCCACCAAGGATTTTACTGGCCCTTCTGAGCTGTATTCACGTCTGATAGAGAGCATCAAACAATACCATCCCAGTGAGGATCTGTCCATGATAGAGCGGGCCTATCGGCTTGCTGATGAAGCCCATAACGGGCAGGTGCGAAAGTCCGGTGAGCCCTATATCATCCACCCCTTGTGTGTGGCACTGATCCTGGCTGATCTGGAGATGGATAAGGAGACCATAGTAGCCGGTCTTTTGCATGATGTGGCAGAGGATACGGTGATGACCATAGAGGAGATAGGCGAGAACTTTTCCCAGGAGGTGGCACTTTTGGTTGACGGTGTCACCAAGCTGGGACAGCTGTCATATGATGCGGACAAGGTTGAGGTCCAGGCTGAGAATCTGCGCAAGATGTTTTTGGCCATGGCCAAGGATATCCGTGTCATCATCATCAAGCTGGCTGACCGTCTCCATAACATGCGCACGTTAAAATATATGACCGAGGCCAAGCAGAACGAAAAGGCCAGAGAGACGATGGAGATCTATGCTCCCCTGGCACAGCGTCTCGGTATCAGCAAGGTCAAGATAGAGCTGGAGGATCTGGCTCTTAAGTACCTTAAGCCCGATGAGTATTATGATCTGGTGGAAAAGATAGCCACCAGGAAAAAGGACAGGGACGATTATGTACAGTCCCTTGTACAGGAGGTACGCTCCCATATCGAAGAGGCCGGCATCAAGGCAGAGATCTACGGCCGTTCAAAGCATTTCTTTTCCATTTATAAAAAGATGGTCAACCAGAAAAAGACCCTTGACCAGATATACGATCTTTTTGCCATCAGGATCATTGTCAATGATGTTAAGGACTGCTATGCTGCCCTGGGCGTGATCCATGAGATGTACACCCCCATTCCGGGGCGTTTCAAGGATTACATCGCCATGCCCAAGCCCAACATGTACCAGTCATTGCATACCACTCTCATAGGTCCCTCCGGCACACCCTTTGAGATTCAGATACGTACCTATGAGATGCACCGCACCTCCGAGTACGGTATCGCCGCCCACTGGAAATACAAGGAGAGCGGCAAGGATGCCAAAAACGTGGAGGATGCTGAGGAGGAGAAGCTGTCGTGGCTTAGACAGATCCTGGAGTGGCAGCAGGACATGAGCGACAACAAGGAATTTGTAAGTCTCCTAAAGAGCGATCTGAATCTTTTTTCCGATACGGTTTTCTGCTTTACTCCCACGGGAGATGTGAAGAACCTGCCTACGGGCTCCACCCCCATAGACTTTGCCTACAGCATACATTCCGCCGTAGGTAACAAGATGGTGGGAGCCAAGGTGAACGGCCTTTTGGTGCCTATCACCTATACCATTCAAAACGGTGACCGTATCGAGATCATTACCTCGCAAAACAGCCGTGGTCCCAGCCGGGACTGGCTGGGTATTGTTAAGTCCACCCAGGCCAGGAACAAGATCAATCAGTGGTTCAGGTCTGTCAGCAAGGAAGAAAATGTGGCACGGGGCAGAGAGCTTTTGGCTGAGTCTGCCAAGTCCAAGAACCTTTCCCTGGAGGCCATCTGCAAGCCCAAGTATCAGGAGAAGATCATGCGCCGTTACGGCTTCCATGACTGGGATTCCGTGCTTGCAGCCATCGGACAGGGTAGCCTTAAGGAAGGACAGGTCATCAACCGTCTCTATGATGCATATCTGGTGGTGCATCCCCTGGTGCGCACCGACGAGGATATACTGGCAGAGCATGCCACTGCGGAGTACTCCAAGCATAACGACAGTGTACCCCGTTCCAAAAATGGCATCATAGTCCGCGGACTTCACGACGTATCCGTAAGGTTTTCAAAATGCTGTTCGCCGGTGCCCGGGGACGAGATCGTGGGCTTTGTGACCCGCGGACGCGGAGTGTCCATTCATCGTACCGACTGCATCAATATTATGAACCTCCAGGAGATAGAGCGGGTGCGTCTCATCGACGCAGAGTGGCAGCCGGAGTATCTCAAGGAGCATGAAAATGACCTTTTCATCGCTGATATCAGGATCTTTGGCCACAACCGCACAGGGCTTTTGGTGGATATTACCAAGATATTTACGGAGAAGAATATTGACATCTCCTCCATCCATTCCCAGGTTTCCAAGCAGGATGTGGCTACAGTAGAAATCTCCTTTGGAGTCCGGGGCAAGGCGGAGCTGTCATCATTGGTGGACCGCGTCCGCTCCATCGAGGGGATCATAGATATAGAGCGCACTACAGGATGACGTTCGCGAAAATGCCATTAATCTTTTAGGAGAGGATTATGAAGTATAGTATCGATCATTACATCGTAGGGCCTGTGGGGACCAACTGCTACATCCTGGTAAACGAAGACACCAACGAGGGCGTGGTGGTGGATCCCGGCGCGGCAGCAAAAGCCCTGCGAGACAAGATGGAAGAGGACGGCATCACTCCGGTGGCGATCCTTTTGACCCACGGACATTTTGATCACGCCGGTGCAGTGGCACCCCTTAGGTCAATGTATGAGGATCTGGACATCCCGGTCTATGCCTGCAGCAAGGAAAAGAAGACCTTGGAGGATCCCCGCCTCAATCTTTCCGGCGGTATGGGTATGAAGTCAGAAAAGTATGAGGCCACCGACTATCTGGATGATGGGGCGGAGTTTGAGGTTGCGGGCTTTAAGGTGAAGCTGCTTTTTACCCCGGGACATACTCCCGGAGGCTGCTGCTTTTATCTGGAGGATGAAAAGCTCTGCTTCACGGGGGATACGCTGTTTTGCGGCTCCGTGGGGCGCACCGATTTTCCGGAGGGCTCCATGTCCACTCTGGTGCGTTCCATCAATGACAAGCTTATGGCGCTGCCGGATGATGTGGTCTGCTATCCCGGCCACGACAGCCTTACCACGATTGGCGATGAAAGAATTAACAACCCATTTTTATAGGGATCCTTCGCTGCGCTCAGGATGACAGGGAAGCCAGGATGACAGGGAAGCCAGGATGACAGGGAAGCCAGGATGACAGGGGCGGACCTAATTGTCATTCTGAGGAGCATAAGCGACGAAGAATCTTAATCATGGAGGATATATATGCGTCATTTGATGAGTCCTCTGGACTTTACTGTAGACGAGCTTTACGATCTTATGAAGCTGGCCGATGACATACGGGCCAACAGACAAAAATATGCAAAGGCCTGTGAGGGCAAGACCCTGGCCACCTGCTTTTATGAGCCATCCACCAGGACCAGGCTTTCCTTTGAGGCTGCCATGCTCAATCTTGGCGGAAACGTATTGGGCTTTGCCAGCGCTGATTCCAGCAGTGCCGCAAAGGGAGAGAGTGTATCCGATACCATCAGGGTCATATCCGGATATGCTGATATCTGTGCCATCAGGCATCCCAAGGAGGGCGCGCCCCTGGTGGCCACTTCACATTCCGGCATCCCCGTTATCAATGCGGGTGACGGAGGACACCAGCATCCCACTCAGACACTTACGGATCTGTATACCATCAGATCCCTTCGTGGTGAGATAGGGGAGCTTACCATAGGCCTCTGCGGTGACCTGAAGTTTGGCCGTACGGTTCACTCCCTGATCAATGCCCTGGTGCGCTATCCGGACATCAAGTTTGTCCTCATATCCCCTCCGGAGCTGGTGGTACCCAGCTATATCAGGGATGATGTGCTGACAGCCCGCGGCATTCCTTTTACCGAGGTAAAAAGCTTAGAGGACGCCATGCCCGAGCTTGATATACTGTATATGACCAGGGTTCAGCGTGAGCGCTTCTTCAACGAAGAGGACTACATCCGAATGAAGGATTTTTACATTCTGGACAAGGCTAAAATGGAGCTGGCAAAAAAGAACATGCTGGTACTCCACCCCCT
>CAMOFS010000069.1 GCA_946613735.1 uncultured Lachnospiraceae bacterium
CAGGCCGCTTGTAGGAAAGCTTATACCCACAGCCACCCGTGGGGATATCGTCCAGGCTGTGATCTGGTTTTAATAAAGATGAGTTTGTGGCCTTTGACTTTGAAACGGATGAGATCTATATTAAAAATGAAGTGAGCAAATGACAGGAGAAGAAAGAATTAGGAGAAACTGATGGATACTATGGATGTTATTGGCGTATATTATCCCACACTCGATGAGTCACCCTTTACATCAGAGGAGGATATGAAAAGTCACTGGTTTTTGTTCGTTGGTCTTTTATGCTATTTATTAAAGGACGAGATGGACAGTAACCTGCCCACATTAAAAAGCAGGGTGGGAATGGGCTATCAGGAGGATGATGTGGATAAAGTGCTTTTGCCCTCGTTTGTGGGGACAAAGAGAGGTGACTGCTATTCTCCGGAGATTGAAGCGCTATATAGGACCCTTATAAAAAAGGGCAGTGATGAATATCCCCTTTGCCGGGTGCTTGCTTCAAAGCTTTCAGACATTGAGAAGCTGGCAGTGCTTTTAGCATATGCGGCAGAGAAAAACCGAAAATACGGCCAGCTTTTTGCAGGCTTTATCTGCAAATCCGACAAGTCGGTTTCACCGGCTACGGTGGGGATATGCATGGATATGGCCAGGTTTTTTATACCGGATGCTTCACCGGTTTCACTTCTGTCGCCTGATTCGTATGTAAACAGGGTCATTTTAAATAACAAGCCGGACATTTATAAAAATGGTGGCATGTCCCGGGAGTTTACCCTCAGGGGGAATGTAATGGGCTTTATCGAAGGGGGATATCCCGTGCTTTCCGCCATGGAGCCTTTTTCCTGGATACTTCCCGAAGTTTCCGGTGATGAGACGGTGTGCCTGACCTCCGTGAGGGATGAACTTAAAAAAGCGCTGGAAAACTCCGAGGTGGTGGAGCTTTGCGGTAGTGAAGGCAGCGGCAGGCGCTTTTTACTTTCCATGGCAGATCCTGACAAGATTATCATCTGTGTGGATATGAAGGTCATTGCAGAAAGCCTTACGGACGAAGTGATGGAGGAGTGCATAGGAGAACTCATCTTTGCATCTGACTCCTGCGGATGCATCCCCTATCTGTGGTGCCAGGGCGGTCCCTCGGATTATGAAAGATCCCTCCGCAGGTTCTTTACCGGTCTTTACAAGGAGGTTGGGGTTTTTGTTTTGGGTGTGGATAAGCCCATTTCGGACTCCATTATCGGCGGCTGTGCCGATGCCATCTACCGCATAATCGTACCGGAGGTCACCTCCCACCATCAGAAGACTCTTTGGACGGAGGCTGCAAAGGATCAGGGCCTGTCCTTTAAAAAGGGATATTCCCTTGATGTTTTGGTTTCCAAATATGTAATGTCACCGGGGCGGATCTTTGAGGTGATAAACAATGTGGCTGCCGTAAATGAAAAGAGCACAATAGATGAAAAGATACTTGAGGAACAGATCCGCCGTTGCTGCTCGGTGCAGTTTGGTGAAAATGCCACCAGGCTTTCCTCGCCCTTTACCTGGGATGATCTTATGATGTCACCGGAGAGCGAGAAGATCCTGCGCATGGCGGCAGACCGGGTGAAGTACCGTTCTACGGTAAACGAGGATTACGGCTTTGCAAAAAAGCTTCCCTACGGCAGGGGAGTGGCCATAGTTTTCTACGGACCTCCCGGAACAGGAAAGACCATGGCGGCACAGGTTTTGGCCAACGAGCTGGGACTGGATATCTATCGTATCGATCTTTCCCAGGTATCCAGCAAGTACATTGGTGAGACAGAGAAAAACCTGGGTTCCGTTTTTGAGGCAGCTAAAAACTCAAATGCTATACTTTTCTTTGATGAGGCGGACTCCCTGTTTTCAAAGCGTACACAGGTGTCCTCGTCAAATGATAAATATGCCAATGCAGAGACCTCGTATCTTTTGCAGAAGATAGAAGAGTACACAGGAGTCTCCGTGCTGGCCACAAATAACCTTCAGAATTTCGATGCGGCTTTTAAGCGCAGGATGACCTTTATGATCCCCATAGAGTTGCCGGACGAGGAAACCCGTATTAGGCTTTGGGAGTCAGTTTTCCCGGAGGATGCACCCCTTTCCTCAGAGGTGGATGTAAAGATCATAGCCCATGTGGCGGAGCTTACGGGTTCATCCATCAAATCTGCAGCCGTTTCAGCAGCCTACATGGCCGCCGCAACGGGCCGCAAGATCACCTGGGAGGACCTTATCGCAGCCATAGAGCTGGAGGCTTCAAAGTCCGGAACATTGGGGCTTGGCACCCGCCTGAGGGAAGCTGTCCTCACCGGAATTGACTAAAAATGACAATATTATACGTCCTTTTGCAATATTTTTGTGATTTTGTTGAAATAATGGTCTTCATTTGATAGAATAATTGAGTGATTTATACAAAGATAGTAGCATTGTAGGGATCTATCCGGTTTTCTGCTTGCAGTTATGGATGTTTACAGATGTATGTACTGATCGTCAATGAGGATACAATTTCATCGGAGATGACAGCCCAGGCAGCTGCCATAAGGGAAGCTGTTAAGGGAGTTGCGCCTCAAGTGGAGTGTGAGATAGTTGAGGATCTCGACAGTGCGACACTTGGAAAGAAATCTGCCAAACCTATCCGTGTTAACTGCTTTGGGGAGTTTGAGGTTTTTTCAAAAGATGGCCCGCTTGGGTTTAAACGCGCCCGAACCAAGGAGCTTTTTGCGATCCTTGTCTGTCACAGGGGCAGCATGCTTTCCATGGGCACACTCATGTCTATCCTCTGGGAGGACGGTGAGGATTCCGATTCGGACAGGAGCTATCTTCGCAACATGATCAGTGACCTTAAAAAGACTCTTAGTGATGTGGGTGCCGGTGACATCATCATCAAAAAGTACAACAGCATCGGAGTTGCCACTGACATGATCGACTGCGATTACTACGATTTTTTAGATGGAAAATGGGAGGCGGTTGAAAGATACAACGGTCAGTTCATGAGACAGTATCCATGGGCTGAGTATGAGCTTTCACAGATCTGACATGAAGGATAAAAAGACAAAAAACATACTGACGGTGATCATCATTTTGATCATGCTTGCATCCGCAGCGGTTGCCATAATCTCCGTCAAGGGATTTCCCAAGATAGAGCTTTCCGGTGTAAACCTTGACAAGGGCTATGATGACCGTAAGGAAAAGAGGGATGAAGCACAAAAGTCCATCCTGGGAGAGTGGCAGGCCACAGACAATGACAACTTCGTAGTGGATGTCTGGAGAGACGGCGAGGGCCTGTTCCACGCCACGGTGAACTACTCCGAAAAAGAGGGCGAGGTTTACTTCTGGGAGATGACCGGCGGCTGGCAGGACAATGAAGTCGGATTCATCTATTCCGATTGCAAAAAGTCTCTGGTGACCTATGACGCCGACGGTAATCCCACCGAGGAGGTCATCTACGAGGAGGGAGTCGGTTCCATCACAAGCGATGGCCATGACAGCATCACCTGGACCGACAAAAATGAAAAGATGGGTGATGGTATCACCTTTGAATATATTGGAGAGTATTAAGGTTTTATAGTAGGTCAATAGCCTAAAGAAGCGAAGGAGAAGCGTATTATGAACAACACACAACTCTATCCATTTGAACGTAACCGTTATTACCCCAGAAAGCGTATGTCCAGCGGCGATTTCACAGCTGAGCAGACCTACATGAACAACAAGCGCCGTTTCTTAAACGGGCTGATGTACGGATCCGGGGTAGTGTGCGGACTGGGGGTTTTCTCTCTCGACGATCTGTCATTTCTTGTTGAGAGCGGCGTTGCCATCGACGGCATGGGCCGTGAGATCGTGGTGGAGACATCAGATGTTAAAAAGCTTTCCGCAATAGAGGGCTTTGACTCACTGCGCACCAACAAAGCATCCCTTTGCCTTAAGTACAAGGAGGATGACGTACACAAGGTTTACGCCATCGACCAGGATGATCCCGGTGCCGAGTTCCAGTACAACCGAGTGCGTGAGGGCTACACGCTTTTCCTCATGGACCAGGAGGACATTCCCGAGGTTTACGAGATGGAGAGTGAGTTCCTTTTAAGCTCGGTTTTGTATTCCAGCATGAACTACATGGTGACCTTCCGTATGCCCGCATCGGCATGCCGCGGTCATGTTATCCGTGCCGAGGTCATCATCGAAAAGATCTCCGATGAAAATGTTTCTCTTACATATTCTGCAAAGCTCCAGACGCCTACCTTCACTTCCGCGGAGGGTATGAATTACATCGATGTTGAGATCAACGATGTATTCCTTTCCATGGGTGAAAAGACGGTATTGGATTATTGGATGGACACACTTGATTCTCCGGTCAACAACACCAATATTATTTTGGAGACAGGCTCCGCCAAGGCTTTCGAAAATGATGTGGCCTGTGAGGTTCCCGCCAACTTCATGATGGAGGTTGCACTTACGAACCTTAAGCCCAGGCAGCTGGTTAACCGCGAGATCGGGCGCATGAATCTTGAAATGAAAAATATCGGCGGTCAGGGAGACTACATCCGTCTGGCTGATTTCTCACTTGTCCGTACCGAGAGCGCATACATCATCGAGGATGTTACCGAGGCTACAGTCAAGCAGTATGTGGCTGTTCCCGCTCAGGATCTTAAACGCGGTGACTATCTCGAGTACTTTATCAAGGAAGCAGATATCCATCAGCCCAAGATTCGGACAGCAGCATCGGATGTTCAGGCTGATGCAGCTGCCGGCAGGAAGTCTGCCTTCCCCGAGATCGCTACCGGTCTTGTGGAGATCCCTCTCGGTGAGGATGCCAGGAGGGGCGATATCTTCTACTCAGGCGAGATCCTTCACGGCCTGGGCAAGGGCAATGTTTATGTTGAGGTAGGCTACGAGCTTATCTCTGATGATACCGATAAGAGCAGTAACTTAAAGAGCACCATCTATGGTTCTCCCGACATCTTCGGCAAGGAGCAGAAGAGTGTGGTCAATGCAGAGACCGCTGTCCGCGTACTTAATGATAAGGGCAGTTTTGTTGTAGGAGCACGTCTTTTGGATGCCGTTGATTTCCTTGTGCTCACCTACAGGTGGGTTGCCATCAGATTCCCCTCAGGTGAGGAGATCTCAGATGAGTCAGAGATCGTCGGAGCAAGCATTTCTCCCGAGATGCCTACAGTCAGGATGCTTACAAAGGAAAGCCACTACTTCGGTGTCAGGTTTGAGGGCATGGAGCCCTGCTCAGTTTCCTATGAGCTCACCGATGAAAACAGCGGCGACATCACGGCAGACGGTGTTTACACTGCACCCGCCAAGGCCGGAGTTTATGAGATCAGGATCTTCTGCACAGATATGCCGAAAATCTGCACCTATGCATATGCAGTTGTTGAAAAGAAGGGGCTCGAAGATAGACCTGAAGAGTCATCAGCAGAGCAGCCTGCACTTGGCGGCGGATCGGCACAGATGGTTGGCGGTCTTGTTCGTTGAGGGGGATAGGCGATTTGGTGTATCGAACACAGAAATTGAGACTGTCCGAAGTACAGCTTGTTAAGGAGACGGATAACGGTCGTGTGATGGTCTGCGAGGATCTCAATTCCGCAGAGCGTGTCCGCTATAGCGTATACGAGACTCACGATCACGATATCATTGCCAGGCTGCACAGGGTTTACAGTGCTTCCAGAAATATATCTTCAGACACGGAGATCAATTATTTTTCGGATGCAGGTCAGTTTTTGGTCTTTTATCCCTATGTGGAGCAGAGGCCGATCTCGAGTTTTTACATGGGCAAGCACATGGACATCAACCTGTGCGAGACCATCTGTAAGAATTACATCATCACCTGCATGACCTCTGAGCTTCCCTGGCCGGTTTTGTATCTTGCGATAAGTCAGGGCCAGGTCAATATGGCTCGTGACGGCTCGGTTTTCCTGTCATATGTCATGGATCTTTCCGAGGTTGATGAGAATATCACTGAGCGTGACTGTGTAAAGCTTTGTGCAGATGACATGATCTCCATGCTCATGCAAAAGGAAGAAAAGCTCAAGTGGGATCTGAGGGATCTCTTACTGATGAAGCAGGAGAGGCTTGCTTTTTCCAGCTTTGTTGAGCTTTACCGTGACGTGGATCTGGTTTCCGGCAGACATGCCAAAAGGGGACTTCTGCGCCGGCTTATGGTCTGGTTTGAAGATAACAAAGACAGGATGTTTCGGATCTTTTTGGTCATTTGTGTCATACTTTTAATATTTACATTGATCACTTTTTTGACAAATGCGATCTTCGGGGATGTTCCCTGGCTTAGATTTTTCATCAGGAGCTTTGAGAAGATCGGAGAAGAATCTCTGGTACAGTAAAAGGAGAAAAAATGGGACGCATTAGACGTATCACATGGATATTATGCGCTATATATGTTGCTCTGGTTTTGGTGTTTTCGGTATACAAAAATGTCACTACCACTGACGATGCCAGCTACACCGTTACCAGCGACAGCATCAATTTTTCCGGATATACCTATGTCAGTGACAACAGCAACGGCTTCGGTGCCATCTACAAGCTGACTCCCGATGGAGCTACTGACAGGGTATATGTCAACCACAGGCGTAAATATGTGGCTGACTGGAAGGTTGTAAAGCTTGCCACATCAAGCTCCTCAGAGCAGGTGGGCGGTGAGTTTTATGCCATCATGCGTGGCAACACCAATTCCGAGAACTACGTTCCCTATCGCATAGTTTCCTTTACCTCTGACATGGTTACATCTGCCATGTCTACCAGTTTTTACCTGCACAGCGGATTGACCGTTACCGGTCTTTCCTATTCCGAGCAGGTCTTTTACATCACGGGCATTTCAAAGACCCGCCAGGATGTATACATCTATCAGTACAATGAGGGCGAGCTGATCCAGTTTGAAGGTATCAAGACAGATGATAAAAACAAGCTGGCTTCTATCTCCACAGAGCTTACCGAAGCCACCAAGGAGCGTAATCCCAGCGGACTTTTGTATGCTGATGCGGAGTTTGCGGACGGCAATCTTTATACCCGTCTGGATGGTCAGGAGGCGGATGAATATTTCGCCGAGGATATTGCTGTTAAGAACCTTTTCGACAACAGGACAGAGTCCTTCTTTACCAGTCTTAAAGCTATGGGCACTTCACTCTTTGACATCATAGGTATCTGCCTGTTGGGATGTGCCATTATCATCGTTGTCTTTGCGCTTTTGGCTCACAGGAGATGGGTGGTCTACCGTATTGTAGTGATAGAGGGCATCATCTTTGCTTTATGTGTGCTTATTTTGGGCATATCAACCGTAGAGAACCACAGGGCGTCTGTTCGTGAGTTTACCCGTAATGAGACCTACACCCTGTCTCTCTTAGGTGACAATGCACCTTCGAATTTCGGTACCTCGGATTTTTATGCCTCCAGTGATTACGCTAC
>CAMOFS010000070.1 GCA_946613735.1 uncultured Lachnospiraceae bacterium
TGGCCACAAGGTTCCAGAAGGCCTTTGAGTGGTTCATATGTATCCTGTGGCACAGCTCGTGGATGATGATATAGTCCCTTACATCTTCCGGGAAAAGCATCATAAGACAATTGAAGTTAAGATTCCCTTTTGAGCTGCAGCTTCCCCAGCGGGTGCGCTGGTTCCTGATGGTTATATGGCCGTATGTTATTCCAAGCATTCGGGCATATTCATTTACACGGTTTGGAACCCATTTGACGGCAGCGTCAGCCAGTGTCCTTACTTCGTCCATGGTGATGGGCTCAAGCCCGTTCATTTCACCGGACTTTACGCGTGCTTTTGCCACGTGGTCCATGATCCAGGCCTCTTTTTCCTGTAAAAACTTTGTGATCTCAACATTTGGAAGAGCATAGGGTGCCCGTATGAGCACGGTGCCATCTCTTTTTATTTCTATGGAGAGGGTTTTCCTTCTGGAGCGGATGATCTCGTATTTTATTTCTTCTTTGTTCATGTCTTGGTTATTCTTCGTATCCATCTGCAAAAATCTCCCCCACAGAGGTGTAGACCATGCCGTTTTTGCCGTGATCCGACCTCATAAGAGAAATATACGAAGCAGTCATATCTACAGGGTTAACATCTATTTCCGGCAGACCTTTTCCATCGTAAAAAGCGCCTCTGACCACAGTGATATGCGGATAGAATTTTTTCCTGTCAAAGGGGATATTATTGTCAGGAAATGCCCTGCGAAGCCTTTTTACCATTCTTTCAAGTTCATCGTCTGCTTTAATTCCGATCCAGTACAGATCCCCAAAATTCCCAAGCCGGTCAAGCTTTAGGTCTATCGGTTCAAATCGGACCATTTCCATTATGTCAAGGATCCTGTCCGGATTGCCGTATTCTCCAATAAAGGCAAGTGTGAGATGGAGATTATCAGGCTTTGTATAACCGCCAAACACGCCTTTATCCTTAAGAGAGTCCTGTATACGTACAAGTTCTTTTTTTAGTTCATCCGATAATTCGATCGCTGTAAATAGTCTCATGCTAACATAATACCTTTTTGACATAAATATCTCAAAATGACAGTAGTATTATATCACAGAATTTTTCAAGAGAAAGATATTATGTGAACAAGCGCGGCCGGTACTTTTACAATTAATTCATTTTGACCATACATATAGCCTGTGTCATTGTTCCCATGGGGCAGAAGGTACACCATGTCCTGGGACGATACAGCACCATCACGATAAGTCCGATCAGTGTGGACGTTAGCATAAGACTGTAAAAACCATAGCTGTACTGGGTGACCCATTCAGGCACACTTTGGACGGTATATGCCCATTTCCAGGGGACCTTAAACGTCCAGAAAAGCTTTACCACCTGTCTGAGTGATGAAGCTCCGGAAAAGACAAGCCACGTCTGGTAGACCATATTCCCAAACATCGTGAGGAAAAAGGCCAAAAAGCCATATCTGAACCATTTCGAAGACAACCATTTAGGCGCAGGTTTTTGCCTGGAGCATTTGAATGTCTTTGGAAGGATAGTAAAAAGCTGACCCCTGCCGCACATATTATTGCAAAACCATTTATTCCCGCCAACAATGGCAAAGATAAGGGGCAGAATAAAGTCTATCATCCCAAGCCATGCAAAAAGGATGTTAAAGAAGCCCATCGCAAAGTATACGATCGACCATATCCACAGATAGTCATACCAGTGTTTTTTGCGTTCCATCATTTTTCCTCTCTTTCGGTGACCGTAATGCATGATGCCGGACAGGTTCTGCTGCACAGGCCACATCCTATGCACAAGGTGGGGTCTGCTTTGGCATAACACCCCTTAATGACCGTAATGGCTGCCCTGGGGCACACCTTGGTGCAAGCCCCGCAGGCAACACAAATGTTTTTGTCAACAATTGCTACTTTCTTTGAAGCCATAACGTTAATCTCTCCCATTACGCAGTTTTAAGCAGCGCATCCAGCTTATCGATCAGTGCTTCCCTAGGCATGCCGCCGATAGCGTGGTCTACCACCTTGCCATCCTTGATGAAAAAGAAGCTGGGGATGCTCATGACTCCGAACTGGGAAGCCAGCTCACGCTGCTCGTCTGTGTTTACCTTGCCGACCTTGATGGAGCCGTCATACCTCTCGGCCATTTCCTCAACAACAGGCATCATAGCCCTGCATGGGCCGCACCAATCCGCGTAAAAGTCTACCATTACCGGCTTGTCGCTGTTTATTACTTCGCTTTCATAGTTCTCCAGTGTAAATTTGTATTCCATTTTTTACCTCCTTTGGGTTGCTTGTTATCTGTGATAATGCTATTATATCTGGTATAAAAAACATATCAAGTACGCAGATTATCTTTATCTGGTACGAAAAAACTTACTACTGTAAAATAGAAGAGGAGTGCCAATATGGCTGAAAAAGAGTATTTATGTGATGATCTAGCCGGGAATGGTTGCGGCTTAAAGCGCGTCCTTAACATAATCGGAGGAAAGTGGAAGATACTTATACTTTGTGTTATAGACAGGAGAGAGACTGCCAGGTATGGAGATCTGCGAAGGGAGATCACCGGGATCACGAACACTATGCTGGCCAATTCTTTAAAAGAAATGGAGGCGGATGACCTCGTTATCAGAAAACAGTATGATGAGATGCCGGTGAGGGTGGAGTACAGCCTGACAGACAGGGCAAAGAGTATCATCCCCATCCTTTTGGAACTGAAGCGGTGGGGAGAAGAGCACATAATCTGAATGGATCGGACATGTTTTTTGGATAGAAAGAGAAACGGGTAATAAAAATGAAAATAGTATTTTTAGACAGGAGCTCCATAGGAGAGGACATCGATCTGATAAAGTTTGAAGATCTTGGGGAAGTAGTAAACTATGATTTTACTTATCCAAATGAGGTGCCCGAAAGGGCAGCGGATGCGGACATACTTATAGTCAACAAGACCCTGATAAACGAGGATACCATAGGCAAGGCACAAAAGCTTAAGCTTGTCTGCGTGACAGCTACCGGCACCAACAATCTTGACAAGGACTATCTGGCAAAAAGACAGATAGAGTGGAGAAATGTGGCCGGTTACTCTACAGAGACTGTGGCGCAGCACACCTTTTCCCTGGCATTTTACCTTTTGGAGCACCTGCCTTATTACGACAATTACGTAAAAAGCGGTGCATACATGGGTGACAGGAGCTTTACCCATTTTTCTAAAAGCTTTCATGAGCTCTCGGGTATGACCTGGGGAATAATCGGACTTGGCACCATAGGACATCGTGTGGCAGAGATAGCCGACTGTTTTGGCTGTAAAGTGCAGTATTATTCTACCTCCGGTAAAAACCATGACGAAAAATACACTGAGGTGGATTTTGATACACTTTTAAAGACCTCTGATATAATATCGATACACGCTCCGTTAAATGAGGCTACAGAGGGGCTTATAGATAAGGCGGCGCTTAAAAAGATGAAGCCCGAAGGTATACTTTTAAACCTTGGACGTGGTCCGATAGTGGATGAAAGAGCGCTGGCAGATGCAATTTTAAACAATGAGATCGGCGGGGCCGGACTTGACGTTTTATCCGTGGAGCCTATGCAAAAGGACAATCCCTTAAAAGAGGTGATGAACGACGAGCGTGTGATGATCACTCCGCACATTGCCTGGGCATCCGTGGAGGCGAGAGTGCGGCTTATGGATATAATATATAGCCAGGTAAAGGAGTTTTTGGGATAAAATGACTTCCAGAGATGAAATACTAAAATTTGGACTGAGCTTTCCTGATACTTATCAGGATGCGCCTTTTCATGACCAAAACTGGCAGCTGGTCAGATACAAAGCAAACAAGAAGGCATTTTTGTGGACGTATGAGATGGATGGGTATCTCAGGATAAATGTTAAGGTTGATCCGGAGTGGCGCGACTTTTGGAGATCGGCATACGAGGCTGTTATTCCGGGCTATCATCAGAACAAGGAACACTGGAATACCGTTATTCTGGATGGAAGCATCCCCGATCAGGACATAAAAAGGATGATCGCAGAAAGCTACGATCTGATATCAGACAGTCCTACAAAGCGCATATATGAGGCGGTAAAGAGCATACCCAAGGGAAAGGTGGCTACCTATGCCCAGGTGGCAAAAATGGCCGGAAACCCTAAAATGCAGCGCGCTGTGGGTAATGCTTTGCATAAAAACCCGGATGAATTTGGGATACCCTGTTACAGGGTAGTAAATGCGAAGGGCTTTTTGGCGGACGAATTTGTCTTCGGTGGGCCGGGGATCCAGAAAAAGCGCCTCGAAGCAGAGGGAGTGGAGGTCATAGACGGAAAAGTAGATCTTAAAAAGTACGGAATATAGCGCAATATCGTTTTGTATAGGGCAAAGGGTAGAAGCTTATGGAAATAAAAGATAATCGTATTGATTCAGGAAAAGCATTTGACTGGGGAAGAACTTCTGAAGAATATGCAAAGTACAGGGACATCTATCCGGACCTTTTTTACAGGAAAATTGTAGAAAGAGGCCTCTGTATAGACGGACAGAAGGTTCTTGATCTCGGAACCGGGACGGGTGTACTGCCACGCAATATGTTTAAATACGGGGCAGAATGGACAGGGACAGACATTTCTCCGGAGCAGATCGAACAGGCGAGGGTATTAGCCGATGCTTCAAATATGAAGATTGATTTTTTGGCCGTACCAACGGAACAATTGACGTTTCCTAGCGAAAGCTTTGATGTGATCACAGCCTGTCAGTGTTTTTGGTACTTTGACCATGAAAAGGTTATGCCAAAATTGGCAAAGCTTTTGAAATCGGATGGAAAGCTTCTGATACTCTATATGGCCTGGTTGCCGTATGAGGACAGGATCGCCGGTGCTAGCGAGGAGCTTGTTCTTAAGTACAGTCCCAAATGGTCAGGTGCCGGGGAAACAAGGCATCCTATCTCTATTCCGGATATTGCTTACGAGTATTTTGAGTTGGAAGACCATGAGGAGTATGACATGATGGTGCCATTTACCAAAGAAGCTTGGCATGGCAGAATGATAGCCTGCCGTGGGGTGGGGGCATCCTTGTCAGCCGAGGAATTGGCCAAGTGGGATATAGAACACAGACAGCTGCTTGATGGGATCGCACCTGAACAGTTTGAGGTTTTACATTATGCCGCACTTTCTGTACTACGAAAGAAGGGAGAATAATGGGTTATCTGATATCTGAAACCACAAAGGAAGAAAGAGAAAAAATAGTGTCCGACTCGCTTGGAAATATAATGGCAACCTGTGACGGATGCAGTCCGGGATTGGCAGAGATGTACCAGGATTATATTGATGGGAAAAAGGAGCTTTTTGAGATCAACATGGAATTCAATGCCAGGTACATCCATGCTGATGAAACAAGAGAGCGGGGTAGCTGTCTTTATGGGCCCAATTAGGTCCAGAATTCATCCTTAAGGCTTCTTTCAAACAACGCCTTCATTTCCTGTATGGGATCCATTTTTTTGTAGATGATGTTGTGAACAGCACGGCAGATGGGCAGGTCTACATCTGCCTCATCGCCCATTCGGCACAGAGCTTCCACGGTGTAATACCCCTCTGCAAGCTTGTTATACGGCGTGCCACAGGCAATACTTTTACCATATGCAAGATTGTGGCTGTGGGGCGAAAAAAGCGTTGCTTCGTAATCCCCCAGATGGCACAAGCCATATACAGTCTGTTCATTTCCACCCATGGCTGTGATCAATCTGCCAATCTCTCTGGTGCCGCGTGACATAAGGGCTCCCTTGAGAGAGGAAAGGTCTTTCCCTTCCAGCAATCCGGCAGCAATTCCGATCACGTTTTTGGCCGCTCCGCCTATCTCGTTACCTATGAGATCATTGCCATAGTAGAACCTGATGAGATCGCTGGAAAAGCTTTCAATTAGTTCACTTTTGGTCTCAGAAGATAAGCTGTCTATTACCATACAGTTTGGAACGCCTCTGTAAAACTCCTGGACATGTCCTGGACCAAGCCATACTGCAATACGATCGCTCTCATCTAAAAGCTCAGAAGCCACCTCGGAGAGACGCTTTTGGGTTTCTATTTCGATTCCCTTCATACATAATACAAAGGTTTTATCTTTGACACCAAGCTCTTTTAACTGTGTCATTAATCCCCTGAGTGCCTGCGAACCTACGGATACGATCACGATATCACTATGCATAATACCGGATATATCATTTGTTAATTCTATACTGTCCGTAAGCTTCAGATAGTCGTTGCATCTGTAAGCCATCAGCTGTTTCATATTTGCAGATGATTCTCGGCCGTACAGGCTTACCTCATGGCCGATATGGTCCAGATACCAGGCAATAAAGGTTCCCCATCTTCCGCAGCCTATAACAAACACTTTCTTTTTCATAGATAGAATCCTTTCCCAGGTCAGTGACAGTTTTTTATCAGGTCTGCTTGATCGAGCGGCCCGCAGACTTGCTGATGATTTACAAATGTGATGACTAAAGGATCACACCGGGTTAGTATATCAGATAGTAGCAGATAAGGCTACAAAAACCATTTCTTATCGCCTTGAGCATTCATGATCGATCACAGAAAGTCGCCTTTTCGGTATTTTAAGTTGGACATTAACCGTTTCGATACGAAACCGGGTAACTTGAAAAATGAGAATTGGGAATCTATAATAAAATCATTCCATATATATGATGCTCAAAAAGCAATAGAGGAGGAAGACCAGATGGCTAAAGAAGAGAGATTTGAAAAAATATATTCACAGGGAAAACCGGTGATCAGTCCAATTCACAGCTGATATGGAACAGATATGACAATAATACTCGATAACATCACAGTATCATACGACGGGGCGCCGGTACTAAAGGACTTTTACCTTTTCGAGATCGGAGCTGATTGCCAAAGGGTATGTCCCGTGCGGTGAGTGTAATCCGTAAAAAGGAAGGTTTAAGGAGTCGATGGACATGTAAGTTGCGTAGTACAGTTTTTAGAGGAGTCACAATGTCAGAAAGAAATTATGTAAAAACAGCCAGAGAAAGCCATCGAAATGGCACAAACTGTGCCAGATCGGTCTATGACGCGTTCTCCGATGTAAACATGAAAAAGACATCCGCCCCCATGCCAAGATCAGAGGGCGGCACTTCGCTAGAAGTTGGATCGGCGGCCAATCTTGCACATATGTTTCATGGCAAATACCTTGTCATAATCAATAAGTCAAAGACAAAGATGGAAGGGATGGCGGATCTGGTGTTTCATGGCAACATCAGTATGATCGACGCATGGGGAATATAGGTCGGGTTATGGAGTTCAATTTTAAAATTGGTTTATGAGGGAGAAAAATGCAATTATATGATGGCAGGCCGGCGGATGTATCCGGCCGTTTGGAAAAAGAGATACGGGTGTATGACCTTCTTGATAAATTGGGAAT
>CAMOFS010000071.1 GCA_946613735.1 uncultured Lachnospiraceae bacterium
TTATGGGAACATTCATAGCAATAGATCTGAAATCTTTTTATGCCTCCGTGGAATGCGTGGACCGCGGGCTTGACCCACTCACCACCAACCTGGTGGTGGCAGACGAGTCACGGACCACAAAGACCATCTGTCTAGCGGTATCACCATCGCTCAAGGCCTATGGCATTCCGGGCCGGGCAAGGCTTTTTGAGGTCGTGGCCAAGACCAGGGGCAAAAATATCGATTACATCGTGGCACCTCCGCGCATGGCGCGCTACATGGAGGTGTCTTCCCAAATCTATGATATCTATCTGAAATATGTTGCGGCAGAGGATATGCACATCTATTCCGTGGACGAAGTGTTTTTGGATGTGACTCATTACGGCAATATATACAAGATGTCACCCCACGATATGGCTATGATGATGATACGTGATGTGCTTGACAGTACAGGCATCACAGCCACGGCGGGTATCGGCACAAACATGTATCTTGCCAAGATCGCCATGGACATAGAGGCCAAGCACATGCCGGCGGATGAAAATGGCGTGCGCATCGCCGAGCTCGATGAGATGTCCTACAGAGAAAAACTCTGGAGTCATACCCCTATCACCGATTTCTGGCGGGTAGGCAAGGGCTATGCCAGAAGGCTGGCGGAAAAGGGCATGTACACCATGGGAGATGTGGCCCGCTGCTCACTGGGCGGTGAGGAAGACTTTTTTAATGAGGAGCTTTTGTACAAGCTGTTCGGTGTAAATGCAGAGCTTTTGATCGATCATGCCTGGGGCTATGAGCCCTGCACCATGGCAGATATCAAGTCCTACAAGCCCGAGGCAAATTCCCAGAGTATAGGCCAGGTCCTGACTGAACCGTATACCAATGAAAAGGCCAGGATCATCGTGCGGGAGATGGCGGATGAGCTGTCCTTAAGACTACACGAAAAGAAGCTGGTGACAGATCAGCTGGTGCTTACGGTGGGCTATGATGTGGAAAATCTCACCGATCCGGACCGGGCGAAAAAGTACACGGGAGAGATCACTGTGGATTACTATGGACGGATGGTGCCAAAGCATGCTCACGGCACCCAGAATCTTTCCGACTTTACCAATTCCACTACCCTGATGGTGGAGGGGATGGTGGAGCTTTTTGATCGCATCACCGCCCCGGATCTTTTGGTACGCAGGATGTATGTGGTGGCAGGCCGGGTGCTTTTTGAGTCCGAGGTAAAAAGGCAAAGGACAGAGTACGACCAGCTTTCCTTTTTTGACAAAAACGGAAACTTTACGGTGGACACCAAAACAGCCGGGGAAGAGGACGAGACACAAAAACGGGAACGCGCCATACAGGATGCGGTGCTGGCCATCAAGAACCGTTACGGTAAAAATGCCATTTTAAAGGGCACCAGCTACACCGAGGGTGCCACGGGCCGGGATCGCAATGCCCAGATAGGCGGTCACAAGGCATAGCTTTGATTTTTATGCTTTAATGTGATAAAATACGTTAGTTATGTAAAAGATTCTTCGGGCTGAGCCCTCAGAATGACATGGATGTCGATTGTTGTCATCCTGAGCGAAGCGAAGGATCTTATAAGGAGGACTAAGTATGCCATATTCAAAGATAACACCGAAAATTTGCGAGCTCTCCAAGCTGTCACAAAAGGCATCCGAGATCGATCCCCAGATGTATGTTGACTTTGATGTAAAAAGGGGTCTTCGTGATGTCAACGGTAAGGGTGTGCTCGTTGGAGTTACCAATATATCAGAGATCAACTCCATGAGGGAGATAGATGGTGAGAGAGTTCCCATCGATGGTGAGCTTTTTTACCGTGGGATAAACGTTCAGGATATTGTAAAAAAGCAGGCCTTTGAAAACCATTTCGGATTTGAGGAGGTAAGCTACCTGCTTTTATTTGGCAAGCTTCCCAACTACGATGAGCTTCAGGAGTTCAACGATATCCTTGCCAAGTACCGTACCCTGCCCAAGAATTTTGTCAGGGACGTGCTTATGAAAAAGACTTCAAAGGACATGATGAATGCCTTAGCCAGGAGTGTGCTGACCCTTTACAGCTATGATGAAAATGCGGACGACACATCTCCGGATAACGTGCTGCGCCAGTGCATGCAGCTGATAGCCATGTTCCCGCTTTTGTCGGTATATGGCTTCCAGGCTTACAAGTACTATGTCAAGGGACAGAGTCTGGTGATTCACCAGCCCAAAAAGGAATACTCCACGGCGGAGAACATCCTCCACTGCCTGAGGGATGACTCCAGCTTTACACCTTTAGAGGCAAAGCTTTTGGACGTGGCGCTGATACTTCACGCGGAGCACGGCGGAGGTAACAACTCCACCTTTACCACTCACCTGGTATCCTCTTCAGGTACGGATACATACTCGGCCATAGCAGCTGCCTTGGGCTCCCTCAAGGGACCGCGTCACGGCGGCGCCAATATCAAGGTCATCCATATGTTTGCCGACATGAAAAGTAAGGTTTCTGACTGGACCAGCGAGGAGGAGGTATCCGCTTACCTTAGGGCACTTTTGAGAAAAGAGGCCTTTGACAAAGCCGGACTCATCTATGGTATGGGACATGCGGTATATTCTCTTTCCGATCCCCGTGCCGTTATATTCAAGGGCTTTGTGGAAAAGCTGGCCATAGAAAAGGGCAAGGAAAAGGAACTGGCTCTATATAAGATGGTTGAGAAGCTTGCACCTCAGATCATCGCGGATGAGAGAAAGATCTACAAGGGAGTTTCTCCCAACGTGGACTTTTACAGTGGTTTTGTATATCAGATGCTGAACCTTCCCGAGGAGCTTTACACTCCCATTTTTGCCATTGCCCGTATCTCGGGCTGGGCAGCACACCGGATGGAGGAGGTATGCTCCCATAACAAGATCATGCGTCCCGCCTATGTCATGCGCGGACCTCACAGTGAATATGTATCTATGGAGGACAGAAAATGAGCGAAAAGAAGCTGATGCTGGGCAATGCAGCGGTAGCCCGGGGACTCTACGAAGCCGGAGTCTGTTTTGTATCCAGCTATCCCGGTACACCCTCTACGGAGGTGACTGAGGAAGCTGCCAAATATGATGAGATCACCTGCGAGTGGGCACCCAATGAAAAGGTTGCCATGGAAAGTGCCTTTGGTGCCTGCCTTGCGGGAAAGAGGAGCTTTTGCGGACAAAAGCATGTAGGCCTTAACGTGGCTGCAGATCCACTCTATACCATGAGCTACACCGGGGTCAATGCGGGTATGGTCATAGTAGTGGCGGACGATCCAGGCATGCATTCATCACAGAATGAGCAGGACTCCAGACACCATGCCATAGCTGCCAAGGTTCCCATGCTGGAGCCGGCGGACTCTGAAGAGGCTTATGAATTTGCAAAGCTTTCATATGAGCTTTCCGAAAAATACGACACACCGGTCATTTTGAAGATGTGTACCCGTGTGGCCCATTCCCAGTCACTGGTGGAGGTGGGCAGGCGTGAGGTGCCTGAGAAAAAATACGAAAAGAACATTGCCAAGTATGTCATGACTCCCGGCAATGCCATCCGCCGCCATCCCATCGTGGAGCAGAGGACCCTCGACCTTATAGAATTTGCCGAGAGCTCTCCCATCAACAGGATAGAAAAGGGTACCGGAAATGTTGGTATCATCACTTCATCTACATCATACCAGTATGTGAAGGAGGTCTTTGGTGACAGCGTATCGGTGTTGAAGCTGGGCATGGTCAATCCCCTTCCCATCAGGCTCATTAAAAACTTCGCCGATACGGTGGATGAGCTTTACGTGGTGGAGGAGCTGGATCCCATAATCGAAAACCATGTGAAGACACTTGGTATCAAGGTAAGCGGTAAGGAAAAGCTTTCCCTTCTGGGAGAGTTTTCACAGAATATGGTGGCACAGGCATTTGGTGAAGCCGTGCCCGAGGGACTGTCACTGGACGACGATATTCCCGTACGTCCTCCCATTATGTGTGCAGGCTGCCCTCACCGTGGCATGTTTTATACCCTTAAAAAGCTGGGCTGCACAGTGCTTGGTGATATAGGCTGCTATACCCTTGGAGCTGCACCGCCTCTTGGAGCCATGGAGATGACTCTTTGCATGGGAGCCTCCATCGGAGCCACCCACGGCTTTAATAAGGTTTTAGGAGAGGAGTCCTGCCACAAGACAGTTGCTGTCATCGGTGATTCCACCTTTATGCATTCCGGTATGACGGGTCTTGCCAATGTGGCATACAACCAGTCCGATTCGGTGGTGATCATTTTGGACAACTCCATCACCGGTATGACGGGTCACCAGCAGAATCCCACCACGGGATACAATATCAAGGGTGAGCCTGCTGGAAAGATTGACCTGGTGGCACTGGTACGTGCCATGGGCTTTGAGAGAGTCAGGGTGGTGGATCCCTATGATCTTAAGACCTGTGATAAGGTCATCAGTGAGGAGCTTGAGGCAACAGGACCTTCGGTCATCATTTCACGCCGCCCCTGCGCTCTGCTCAAAAACGTTAAGCTTCATTCACCCCTTAAGGTGGACGAGAGCAAGTGCATAGGCTGCCAGTCCTGCATGAAGGTAGGCTGCCCCGCCATTTCCATGAGAGAGTCAGAGGGCAAGAAAAAGGCACATGTGGACGAGACGCTTTGCGTAGGCTGCAATGTATGTACCCAGCTTTGTCCGGTGGATGCCTTTGCAGGTGTCGAATCATTTGAACCGATCCCGACGGCAGAATACATATAATAAATATTGCCGGAGGCAACACTGTCATCCCAAGCGAAGCGGGATCACACTGTCATCTCAAGCGAAGCGGGATCACACTGTCATCCTGAGCGAAGCGAAGGATCTTTAATAAAGGAGTTCTACAAATGGAAACAAAAAACGTAATGATAGTCGGAGTAGGCGGTCAGGGATCCCTTCTGGCATCACGTGTCTTAGGCAGGCTTTTGATAGATGCCGGAATGGATGTGAAGGTATCCGAGGTCCATGGTATGTCACAGCGTGGCGGTTCGGTGGTGACTTACGTACGCTATGGTGACAAGGTATACTCACCCATAGTCGATCGCGGCCAGGCGGATTTTATCGTGTCCTTTGAGCTTTTGGAGGCGGCCAGGAATCTTCCCTATCTGAAAAAGGATGGCCAGATTGTTACCAATATCCAGCAGATCGATCCTATGCCGGTAATCACAGGAGCGGCACAGTATCCTGACGGACTGGTGGATAAGATGCGTGCCAAGGGAGCCAAGGTGGATGCTATGGATTGCCTGTCACTTGCAAAGGAGGCCGGCTCCATAAAGGCTGTGAACATGGTGCTTATGGGACGTCTCTCCCATTATTTCGGTCAGCCTGATGAGGCCTGGATGAAGGCCGTGGAGGCTACCGTTCCCGAGAAGTTTATCGAGCTTAATAAAAAGGCCTTTGCACTGGGCCGTGACTATAACTAGTTCTGATCACCCTGTCATCCGGAGTGAAACGTGATCGCCCTGTCATACTGAGCTAAACGTGATCACCCTGTCATCCTGAGCGAGGGCATCGCCCGAGTCGAAGGATCATTTAAGGAGCACTATGGACATTTGTAAAATAGAAAATCTATACGACCTTTCCGCCACCCTTGCCGGGAAGTATCTTGAAGACCTGGAATATCCCTGGGAGGCGTTGGATCATATCAAGGACTGGGTCTTGGAGATCGGAGCAGGTCTGGATCCCGAGATCTATGAAAAAAGAGATGAGAGCATCTGGGTGGCAAAGACGGCAAAGGTCTTTACCACAGCCACGATCATAGGGCCCGCCATCATCGGTGAGCGCACCGAGGTAAGGCCGGGAGCTTTTATCCGTGGCAGCGCCCTCATTGGTAATGACTGTGTCATCGGTAATTCCACCGAGATTAAAAATGACATTATTTTCGATCATGTGCAGGTACCGCATTATAACTATGTGGGCGACTCTGTTTTGGGCACCTATTCTCATATGGGGGCTGGTTCCATTACCAGTAATGTTAAGTCCGACAAAACCCACGTGGTGGTAAAATACAATGGTGAGTGGATCGATACGGGACGCAAAAAATTTGGCGCCATGCTGGGAGACCACGTGGAGGTGGGCTGCAATACTGTTCTTAATCCGGGTACCGTGGTGGGACGCAACTCCACCATCTATCCCGTGTCTATGGTACGCGGCGTGATACCTGCTGACTCGATATACAAGAATAAAGCGGTCTTTGAAATAGTACCGAAAGATTCTTCGCTTCGCTCAGAATGACAAAGAGCGTCATCCTGAGTGCAGTCTGTCATCCTGAGCGCAGCGAAGGATCTTTATTCTAAAGTATTCTGCCAACATAGCCGATATAAGAATCAGGAAGCCATCTTTTTTGATGGCAAGAGTAGGATTCAGATACAGGGAAGTAGATAAGGTTTTAGGAGGAAACGGTATATGAATGGGATATCAGGTATCAACAGCGCAACCGTTACATATGCGACCACGGCTGCCAAAACTGCAGACAAGAGCGCAGATGTAAAGGATGCAAAAAAAGAACAGATCGATACTTATGAAAAGTCAGCTGACACTTCCAAGGAGAAAAAGGCTACATACTCCATCAATCAGAAAAGTGAGGCGGATCGTGCAGCCATAGTCGAGAAGATGAAGGCTGACCAGCAGCACAACCTTGATAACATGCAGAGCCTGGTCAAAAAGATGTTTGAAGGCCAGGGCAAGTCTTACAGCCTGGCATTTGAGGATGACAGTATTTGGAAGTTTTTGGCCGAGGGCAAGTTCGAGGTGGATGCAGCCACCAAGGCACAGGCTCAGGAGGATATATCTGAGGACGGCTACTGGGGTGTAAAGCAGACCTCCCAGAGGCTTTTTGATTTTGCCAGCGCTCTTGCAGGTGACGATACGGAGAAGATGAAGGAGATGCAAAAGGCCATCGAAAAGGGCTTCAAGGAAGCTACCGGTGCCTGGGGCAGGGATCTGCCGGAGATCTCAGGACAGACCTTTGACGCCACCAACAAGCTGTTTGAGGATTATTACGCTTCAAAGAATGCATAAAATATAAGATCTTTTTTATGTTTATTTTTAAGCCAAAAAGTGTTATTATACTGTCGTGTAAGTATTTTCCGGGGGCTTGCCCCGGGATGACGATAGGAGGCATGTTATGGCTGATAAAAAGACATACAGCATAAAAGAAAATGTTACCGTTACCGATGAGGTGCTGGCTATCATCGTTGGTCTGGCAGCTACTGAGGTCAAGGGAGTCAGTTCCCTGGCAGGTAACCTTACCGGAGACAACATTACCAAGGCCGGACGCAGCAGGCTTTCTAAGGCGATCAAGATTTCCGGTAATGAGGATGA